>JAQUXV010000118.1:0-2565 GCA_028692205.1 Eubacteriales bacterium | reverse complement strand
CCCGGCCTGTCCCGTTGGCCGTATCGCGCAAGCGGGGCGGCAATTTGGCAGCTTGAGTCGCCCCGATTATCGGGACGGCGCCGGATGAAGCGGCAAACGCAGAATCCGCCTTGCTATCCATTGCTGCGGCGCTGGCGCCGGGAGAGGCTGGGCGAATGCTTGGCCTCTCTTTATTTCTTTTTACCGGACTGAGATATCGACACTGTCGCGGAACCATGCGCAGTGTCCGTATGTCAATCCGGTACGAATAACAAGGGATGAGGGGATAGCGTATGAGCGAATACGTCATCGAAATGCTCAACATCACCAAAAAATTCCCGGGCATCATCGCCAATGATGATATTACCCTGCAGCTAAAGCAGGGTGAAATTCATGCGTTGCTTGGCGAGAACGGAGCAGGGAAAAGCACGCTGATGAGCGTGCTCTTTGGCCTTTACCAGCCCGAGGAAGGCGTGATTAAAAAGAACGGCGAGGTCGTGAAAATCAACGACCCCAACGACGCCAACCGCTTAAACATCGGCATGGTGCATCAGCATTTTAAGCTGGTGGAAGTTTTCTCGGTGCTGGATAACATCATTCTTGGCGCGGAGCAGACGAAAAACGGGTTCCTGCAAAAGGCCGAAGCGCGCAAAAAGGTGATGGAACTCAGTGAAAAATACGGGCTGCAGGTAGAGCCCGACGCGATCATCGAAGATATTAGCGTGGGGATGCAGCAGCGTGTGGAGATTCTGAAGATGCTGTTCCGCGATAACGACATCCTGATCTTCGACGAGCCGACCGCAGTGCTGACGCCGCAGGAAATCGACGAGCTGATGCAGATTATGCGTAACTTTGCTAAAGAAGGCAAAAGCATACTCTTTATCACTCATAAATTGAACGAAATCATGGCTGTGGCCGACCGGGTTACGGTGCTGCGCAAAGGCAAGTGCATCGGTACGGTAAACGTGGCCGATACCAACATGGATCAGCTTGCGGAAATGATGGTTGGGCGCAAAGTAAGTTTTACGGTGGATAAAGCGCCCGTCAAACCCGGCCATCCGGCTTTGACGGTGCAAAACCTTGTGGTGGGCGATAAGCACCACGCAAAAAAGAAGGTCAACAATGTTTCCTTCTGCGTGCATCAGGGGGAGATTGTCGGTATCGCCGGGATTGACGGCAATGGGCAGAGCGAGCTGGTATATGCGCTTACGGGGTTGATGAAGCCTGAAAGCGGAGCCGTATACATTGACGATCACGAGATTACCCATACCACCATCCGCGAGCGGAACGATATGGGTATTTCGCACATCCCGGAGGATCGGCATAAATACGGGTTGGTGCTGGATTATTCGCTGGCGGAAAACCTGATTCTAAAAAGCTACTACATGCCTCAGTTCCAGCATCACGGCTTCCTCCGCTTCGACGAGATGAACCGCTACAGCGACGAGCTGATCAACCGGTTTGATATCCGCTCCGGCCAGGGCGGCGTAACGATAGCCCGCAGCATGAGCGGCGGTAACCAGCAAAAAGCGATCGTCGCCCGGGAATTGAGCCTGCAGCCGGAAGTGCTGATCGCCGTTCAACCCACGCGCGGGCTGGATGTCGGCGCGATTGAGTACATTCACAAGCAGATTGTTGCCGCGCGTGACGATAACAAAGCGGTGCTGCTGGTTTCGCTGGAACTGGAAGAAGTGATGAGCGTCAGCGACCGCATCCTTGTAATGTACGAAGGCGAAATTGTCGCCGAAATCGACGCGAAAACCGCCACGGCGCACGAGCTGGGCCTGTATATGTCGGGCGCCAACCGTCAGTCCCGCATGGAGGTGGAAGCATGAGGAAACGCAGAAACTTAACCGGTCTCATCAACGGCACGGCGTCGCTGATTTCCATCGCGCTGGGCCTGCTTTTCGGCTATCTGCTGCTGCTGGTTTTCAACACCAAATTTGCTTCATACGGCTTCAGCAACCTGATGACGACTGGGTTTACGTCCTCCGAGAAACTGGCCAAAGTGTTTTACCAAAGCGCGCCGCTGCTGATGACGGGTCTTTCCGTGGCGTTCGCGTTCAAAACGGGCCTTTTCAATATCGGCGCAACGGGCCAATACACCATGGGCGCGTTTTTCGCGTTGGTTACGGTAGTGCAGTTCCGGCTGCCGTGGTGGATGGGTTTAATTATCGCGATGATCGGCGGCGCGCTGATGGGCGCGATTCCCGGCATCTGCAAAGCTTTGTTCAATGTGAACGAGGTTATCACCTCCATTATGTTCAACTGGATTGCGCTGTTCGTGGTAAACCTGAGCCTGAACAACATGCCGATGATGCTGGCTAACGCATGGGGCGCGATTAACAAAGATCGTACCGCAGCGCTGCTGGGGAGCAAGTTCCGGGCGTACAATCCGGGCGCGACAATCCCAAAAGCGGGATTGGACCAGATCATGGGTTCCAACTACATCAACGTCGGCGTGTTCATCGCGATTGCGATCGCCATCGTGATCTGGATCGTTATGAACCGCACAACTTTCGGGTACGAACTCAAAGCCTGCGGCTATAACCGCTTTGCCAGCGATTACGCCGGTATTAACGCCAA
>JAQUXV010000117.1 GCA_028692205.1 Eubacteriales bacterium | reverse complement strand
ACATACAATCGCCAAATGAGAAAAAACGGTACTTTTCCTGAACGGCGATCCCGTACACGCGCAGTGCTTCTTCCCGCCCCATCAGGGCCGAAACCAGCATGAGCAGCGTGCTTTCGGGCAGGTGAAAGTTGGTAATCAGCGCATCCACGGCGCGGTAGCGGTAGCCGGGCGTAATATAGATGCCCGTTTCACCTCCGCCGGGGAGGATGATGCCGTTTTCATCGGCCACCGTTTCCAGCGTCCGCACGCTGGTGGTGCCGACACACAGGCAGCGGTGCCCGGAGGCCCGGGCGCTGTTGATAGCCTGCGCGGCGGCGGGGGATACTTCGTAGTGCTCCACGTGCATTACGTGGTCTTCCACATTATCCTCTTTTACAGGGCGGAAGGTGCCAAGCCCCACATGCAGCAGGACGGGCACAATATTTACGCCCATATCGCGAACCCTTGTCAGCAATTCCGGGGTGAAGTGCAGGCCCGCCGTCGGCGCCGCGGCGCTGCCTTCCTCTTTGGCATATACGGTCTGGTAGCGGCTCTGATCGGCAAGGTGTTCGTGGATATATGGCGGAAGCGGCATCTGGCCCAGCTCGTCCAGAAGCGCTTCGAACACGCCGCTGTAATGGAACTTCACCATGCGGCCACCGCTGTCGAGAGTGGAAAGAATTTCCGCGCGCAGCAATCCGCCGCCAAACGAGCAGAAGGTTCCCGGCTTCAGCCGACGGCCCGGCCGCACAAGCGTTTCCCAAACATCCTTCGACTGACGTTTCAGCAGCAGTATTTCCACCGGCACGCCGGTGTCTTCCTTTTCGCCCAGCAGACGCGCGGGAATCACCTTGGTCTCGTTCAGTACCAGCGCGTCGCCAGGACGCAGGAACTGGGGCAAATCATAAAAATGCAGGTGCCGTACGCTTTGGTCTCTCCGGTCGTAGACCAGCATACGGCTATGGTCGCGGGGTTCCACCGGGGTTTGGGCAATCCGTTCTTCCGGTAAATCATAGTAAAAGTCGCTGGTTTTCAAATTGGTTTAACTCCTGTTTATATGCCGTGTTCGAAAGTTGGTAAGGGAACGCGGCTGTTAAAATTTTAGCTGTTCGCCCGCGTCAGGCGTTGTGAGCGGTTTACGGCCCATATGCTGATAGGCTGCCGGGGTTAGCACGCGTCCACGCGGGGTGCGAACCAGAAAGCCGAGCTGCATCAGATACGGCTCATAAACATCCTCGATGGTGGTGGCGTCTTCGCCGGTCATAGCGCTTAAGGTTTCCAGCCCCACCGGGCCACCGGCGAACTTGTCGATCATCGTGGCGAGCATGGTGCGGTCCACCCGGTCTAACCCAAGCGCGTCCACATCCAGCATGTCCAGCGCCTTCTTGGCGATGTCGCAGCTGATGTGCCCGCCCGCGCGTATTTGCGCGTAATCCCGTACGCGCCGGAGCATGCGGTTGGCGATACGGGGGGTGCCGCGGCTGCGCCCGGCGATTTCCAGAATGCCGTCTTCATCGGCTTCCACTTTCAGAATGCCGACGTTACGGCGAAGAATTTGCGCAAGCTCCGCACAGGAGTACATTTCCAGCCGGAATAAAAGCCCAAACCGGTCGCGAAGCGGGGCGGAGAGCAGCCCGGCGCGCGTGGTGGCGCCAACCAGTGTAAAATGCGGTAAATCCAGCCGGATGCTGCGCGCCGTGGGGCCCTTGCCGATCATGATATCCAGCGCGTAATCCTCCATGGCGGGATAAAGCACCTCTTCCACAGAACGGCTGAGACGATGGATTTCGTCAATGAAAAGCACGTCGCCGTCGGACAGGTTGGTAAGAATGCTGGCAAGGTCGCCGGGCCGGTCGATCGCCGGGCCGCTGGTGATGCGGATGTTCTGCCCCATCTCCGATGCGATGATACCCGCGAGCGTCGTTTTGCCCAGCCCGGGCGGGCCGTAAAGCAGCAGATGATCCAGCGATTCCCGCCGCTTCAGCGCCGCTTCGATGGAAATGCGTAAATTTTGTTTGATCGGCTCCTGACCCACATAATCGTTCAGCGACTTCGGGCGAAGCGTAAGCTCCTGCTCATCGTCGCCGTCACGGAAGCCGGTGGTCATCAAACGTTCGTCGTTGGGCATGGATAAACTCCTTTATCGGTCGATGCGCAATGGCTGCGAATAGCTATACCTGTTTGGCCATGTTGCGGAGCGCCAGCCGGATCAGCTCGTCGGCGGTTTCCGCCTGGCCTTTCGCGCCCTTCAGTGCTTTGGCGGCCTCCTGCGGGGAATAACCGAGGGATTTCAACGCCTGCATGGCCTCGCCCAACGCATCCTGCGCGGGGGATTCCACATCCGCAACCACAATATCTTCCACGCTTACGCCCGCGGAAAGCGCATCCTTCGTCACTTTGTCTTTCAGCTCCAAGGCGATGCGCTGGGCTGTCTTTTTCCCGACGCCGGGCGCACGGCTCAGCAAGCCGATATCGCCGGTAAGAATCGCCAGCCGAAGATCGCTGAGCGGCAAGCTGCCCAAAACAAAAAGAGCGGATTTGGGCCCGACGCCGGAGATGGAGATGAGATTGCGGAACATTTCCCGTTCCTCGCGGGTCATGAAGCCGTATAGCTCCATGGCATCCTCGCGAACGCTAAAATGTGTGTACAGGCGGCAAGTATGGTCCACAGGGGGTACAGCCGCAAGCGTGTTCATGCTGCACAGCAGGCGAAAGCCGATGCCCCCCGCAAGCAGAACCACGGAGCCTTCGCTTTTTTCCAGCACCGTGCCTTCAACAAGCGCGATCACAGGCAACCCCTCATTTCATTAAAAACTGTCCGCAGGCGACGCCTGTGGCGGCATGGGTGAGCGCGATGGCCAGCGCGTCGGCGGCATCGTCCGGGCGGGCGATCTCTTCCATGCGCAAAAGCAGCTTCACCATCTCCTGTATTTGCCGCTTCTCGGCCTTGCCATAGCCGACCATCGCCTGCTTAACCTGCATGGGCGTGTACTCGTACAGCTTCGTCGTATAGGCTGCGCAAACGGCAATGCAAACGCCGCGCGCCGCGCCTACGGTGAGCGCCGTGGTAACATTCCGGGCGAAAAAAAGCTCTTCAAAGGCAATTTCATCAGGCTGATAACGATCCAGCAGGGATTTCATATCATTCTGGATGGTCATCAAACGGTCGGGAAGGGTTTGCTCCGGCGTGGTCAGGATGCAGCCGTAATCGATCAGCTTCTGTCTGCTGCCGCAAGCGTCAATCACACCCCAGCCGAGCGTGGCCAGCCCCGGATCGATCCCCAAAACGACCATGCAAACCCTCCGATATTCGCAAAAAGACCATTACGAACACACTTCATCATACGGGGTTCAGCGGCGTTTGTCAATTGTTTACGAACAAATGTTCATTGCGTTGCGAATGTCGCGGCAAACGGGTATAATAGCCGTAATAACCACACGGAAGGACATACCATGAAAGTATATCAAACCCTGATGCGTGAGGCTTGCGAGGAATACATCATCCAGAAAAGCCGGTTTATCGGCCATGCCGTGCCCGTGCAGACGGAGGAAGCCGCGCTTGCTTTTCTGGAGGAGGTACGCAGGGAACACAAAAGCGCCAACCATCATTGCTATGCGTACATTATCGGCGACAACGCGGGTATTATGCGTTACAGCGACGACGGCGAACCGGGCGGCACGGCGGGCTTGCCGATGATGGAGGTACTGAAGGCGCGCGGCGTGGTGAACTGCGCGGCTGTGGTGACACGGTATTTCGGCGGCATCCTGCTGGGCGCAGGCGGGCTGGTGCGCGCTTACAGCCATACCTGTTCGCTTGCGGTGAAGGCGGCGGGCATCTGCGAAATGATCCCCTCGTTCCGCTGGGAGCTGGAAGTGGGTTATCCATTATGGGATAAAGTGCAGCATACGCTGAAAAGCCTGCCGGTAATACCCGGGACGCCCATGTTCACGACCGCTGTGCGGTTTTCGCTGCTTTGCCGCCAATGCGACGCAGACCGGGTGCGCGAGGAACTGCTGCGGGTTACGGATGGGCGTATTGTATTCCTGCAAACCGAAGAATTATATTCCGCCTGGGAGATCGACGAGGCGGGGGAGGACTGAGCGCATGGACATGTTCGACATTATCGGCCCGAAAATGATCGGCCCCAGCTCGTCGCATACGGCGGGCGCTGCGAGAATCGGCAAGATGGCGAGATTATTGCTGGGCGGCGAACCGACGGCAGCGAAGATCGGCCTTTGGGGCTCGTTCCAGAAAACGTATAAAGGGCACGGCACCGACCGCGCGCTGGTCGGCGGACTGTTGGGGATGGAAGTGGACGACACCCGCCTGCGTAAAAGCCTGAGCTATGCCAAAAAGGCTGGGCTGCAAACCACCTTTTATAACGCGCGACTGCGAAACGCGCACCCAAACACCGTCGTAATGGAGATAACCAATAATGCCGGCCGTACGATCCGGCTGCAGGCGGCATCCGTCGGCGGAGGGGAAATCGCCATCCAATCGGTGGACGGGTTGGAAACGAATATTACCGGGCATGTGAACACGCTGGTGCTCACCTATCGGGATACGCCGGGGATGATTGCCCATATCAGCGGCGAAGTCGCCGCAAATGGGTTGAACATCGCCACCATGCGTGTGTCCCGCTGCTCGGCGGGCGGCGAAGCGATGGTAACGCTGGAGTTGGACGGCCATGCGGACGAAGCGCTGATTGAAAAACTGTCCAGCCTTACCGATGTATACCATGTCGCGTATCTGGCTGTGAGTAAACCTGTTGCAATCTGTACCGAAAAAAAGAGGAGGCGGAGCTGATGCAGACGATGGCGGAGGTGCTTGGCGCGGCAAGCCGTTTCGGCGGCATTGGCAAAGCGGCGATTCATTGGCAGGCCGCGCAGGACGGAACGGATGAAGAAACGGTCCGCGCAAGGATGGCGGAGATGTTAAACGTAATGCGGCAAAGCGCCCACGAGGGGCTGAACCCTGAACTACGCTCGCTTTCCGGGCGCGTGGGCGGGCAGGCGGCGAAGCTGTCCGCGCCGGAAACCATCGGCAGGTTCGGCCTGCTGGGTAAAGCGGCCGCTTATGCGATGGCGGTTGCGGAAAGCAACGCCTGTATGGGCAAAATCGTCGCCGCGCCCACGGCGGGCAGCTGCGGCATTCTGCCTTCGGTGCTGCTGGCCGCGCAGGAGCAGGAAGGGTTTACGGACGAAGCGCTTACGGAAGCTCTTTTTACGGCGGCAGCGGTCGGCCGTGTGATCGCCTCACAGGCGACGGTGAGCGGCGCGGAAGGCGGCTGCCAGGCGGAGTGCGGCTCGGCCTCGGGCATGGCTGCTGCGGCGCTTACGGAGCTGTACGGCGGCGCGCCGGAGCAGGCGGCGGATGCTTGCGCGTTTGCACTGATGAACTCGCTGGGGCTGGTGTGCGACCCGGTGCAGGGCTTGGTGGAGATTCCTTGCGTGTACCGCAATGTTGGCGGGGCCTCGCAGGCGCTGGCCGCCGCGCAGATGGCGCTTTGCGGTCTTAAATGCCCTGTTCCCTGCGACGAGATGATTCTGGCCATGAAGGATGTGGGCGACGCGATGCCGCCCAGCCTGCGGGAGACGGGCGAGGGCGGCTGCGCCGCATGCCCGAGCATGCTTTGCGCGAAAAAGGGGTAACACACTGAGCTATGGACTTGCAAGGCCTACAGAACGCTGGCTGACCCGGGAAAAGAATTGATGATTGAAAATCAACAGGACGGTCACACATTGCTACGTGTGACTGCCCTGTTTTACGTGACAACAGATGCCTTTCGGCGGCTGAAAAACCCTTGCGAGGAGCAAAGGGTGTACCTAGATTCCCCTGAACCGGAAAGAGGCGAACTTGTAAGATAAATGACCACTAACTGGCAGGGCGTTTGCGCCCATTCGCTGGACTATACAAAGAACCAGCCAAACGTCTACGCAGCCAAAGGTTTCACCACGAGAGCACGTGTGGCGTTTAGAATCGCAAGCAGGCTTACGCCCACGTCCGCGAAAACCGCCAGCCACATATTGGCCAGCCCAAACGAAATCAGTACCAGCACGCCGATCTTCACCACGAGCGCAAAGGTGATGTTTTGCCGCGCGATAGCCAGCGTATGCCGTGCAATGCGAATGGCAAGCGGAAGCTTGCGGGGATCGTCGTCCATCAACACCACATCGGCGGCTTCCACCGCCGCGTCGCTGCCCAACGCACCCATGGCGACGCCCACATCCGCGCGGGTCAGCACAGGCGCGTCGTTCACTCCGTCGCCAACAAATACCAGCGAACCTTTGCGGTCGGAACGGGCAAGCAGAGCTTCCACCTGATTTACCTTATCGGCGGGCAGCAGCTTCGCGTGGGCTTCGTCTAATTTCAGTTCGCCTGCCACCTTGTCGGCTACAGTTTGCTCGTCGCCGGTGAGCAGCACGGTTTTACGTACGCCTTCATGTCTCAGCGCGTCAATAGCGGCCATGGACCCGGCTTTTACCTTGTCCGAAATGACGATGTGCCCCAGATATTGCCGGTCCTGCGCCACATGCACAACGGTGCTGCCGTTATGCGGGCAGAACGGAGGTTCCACCCCGATGGAGGCCATCAGTTTCTCATTCCCCGCGTATACCGTGCGCCCGTCCAGCTCGGCGGATACGCCCTGTCCGGCTATTTCGCGTACGTTTTTCAGGCCGTCGGCATCCACCGGCAAATGATTCATCGCCCGGATGGAGCGGCTGATGGGATGCTCGGAATAACTTTCCACGGTGGCGGCCAGCTTGAGCAACTCCTGCTCGGTCACCTGATCCGGATGGATGACCGTTACGTTAAAGCTACCCTCAGTGAGCGTGCCGGTTTTATCAAACACAACGGTTTCGGCGGAGGCGAGCTGTTCCAGATAATTGCTGCCCTTTACCAGAATACCGTTTCGGCTCGCGCCGCCGATGCCCCCGAAAAACGTAAGCGGCACCGAAATGACCAGCGCGCACGGGCAGGAAACGACCAGAAAACTCAACGCACGCTCGCCCCATAACAGCCATCCGCCGCCGGTGAGCAAAGGCGGCAGCAGGAACAGGAGCGCCGCAGCCGCGCAGACAAGCGGCGTGTAAATACGTGCGAAACGGGTAATAAAGCTTTCCGTGCGCGCTTTTTTATTGGCGGCGTTCTCCACCAGGTCGAGGATTTTGGATACGGTGGATTCGCCATAGGCTTTGGAGGCGCGCACCCGCAGAAGCCCGCTCAGGTTCACGCACCCGCTGATCACCTCGTCGTTTACGGCGACGTCGCGGGGCAGGCTTTCGCCGGTCAGGGCGGCGGTGTTCAGCGAGGAAACGCCCTCCAGCACTATGCCGTCCAGCGGCACGCGCTCGCCGGGCTTCACAGTAAACACGTCGCCAACCGATACCGCTTCCGGCGGCACATCCATCAGCTTGCCGTCGCGTTCCAGATGCGCAATCTCCGGGCGGATATCCATCAGCGCGGCGATGGATTTACGGCTTTTTCCCAGCGCGTAGCTTTGGAAAAGCTCGCCCGTCTGATACAGGAGCATAACGGCGACCGCTTCCGGATACTCGCCGATGGCGAACGCGCCGATGGTGGCGACGGACATGAGAAAGTTTTCATCAAAAATTTCCCCGTGCAGGATGTTTTCACCGGCTTCCCGCAAGACGCTGAAGCCGGACAACCCATAGGCAATCAGGAACAACACGAGCTTCACGATGGAATATTGTACCAGCAGCGCGGCGATAAAAATGATCGCCGAGACGGCGATGGTGGCAAGGGCACGCTTCTGTTTGGAGGACAAGCAAAACAACTCCTTATTGCTGCAATTGGGTTAACGCCTGTATGCTAAAGGATTTCTGTACTGTGTGAAATGCGGTGTATCACCTGACGAACGCGGTTAAGCGCCGTAT
>JAQUXV010000002.1 GCA_028692205.1 Eubacteriales bacterium | reverse complement strand
TGGAATGGATGGGCTGGAAGGAGGCACAGTAAATGATTGGATACTGGCAAATGAAACGTGCCCGCGCGGATCACAGGCGCATGTGCCGAATGATGAGAGGCTTGCCGATCTACCGGTCGCGCATGTCAAGCGCTCCCCCGCCGCCGATCAAGCTTTCGGCTGGGTGGCTGACGCAAAAGCGGCTGCACTGGCTGGATCGGGCGCTGATGATCCTACTGCTGGCGCTGGTGGCCCTGCTGCTGACCGTAACGATCTACGACGCCGTAGCCGAAACACAGGCCACACCGATGTACGTGACCGTATCGGCCGGGAGCTGGCTCAACGGGCGCGCGAAACCCGACGCAAAAAGCAGCATCGAAGCCCGATTCCAGCGCGGAGACACGGTGGACGTGTACGAGGTTGAAGGCAGCTGGGCGCGCGTCGCCGGTGGAGAGGACGGTACAGTGTGGTGCTGCATCGACTACCTAAGCGACACCGCACCGGGAACCGAGCCGGAAACCTGCACCGTGACCGCTAACGGCCGCGTGCGGGTGCGTAAAACGCCGGACGGCGAGCTGGTGCGCTGGCTGCAAAGCGGTGACAGCGTACAGGTACAGTGCCGCGTCGACGGTTGGGCCTACATCGGCGACGGGTACGTGGCGGAGGAGTATTTGGAGGCTGCGCAATGAGGCTCTACATGGCCGTGACAACTGATCAGTACGAGCTGCCGATCTGCGTAGCCGAAAGCGCGAAAGAGTTGGCCGAAGCATTGGGTATCACGAGTCAGGCCGTGCGGGCGGCCTGTACGCCAAGCCACACCGTAACAAACAGAAAGTGCGAGGCAAAACGAGATTATCGTATCGTGCGTATTTTCACAAACGAAAAAGGGCCCGCGTTGCACCGCGAACCCAAGGGTGAATCTTAGACGTCAATCAAAGAATTCGCTTCATTATATCACATATAAAGGAGATCGTACAGATGGCTGCGCGGATCTGCGTTGGGTGCGATTACTACAAACCGCAGTTTTTCCGGCTGATCGGCCGGGAGTGCGCAGCGTTTAGAACCTGCGTTACCGAAGAAGCGTGCGGTATGCGCGCGCCATCGCTCCCCCGTGATGCCAGCGGGGGCCAGATGGTGCCCGGAACCGAAGAACCGCAATCGCCTGCGGAACTGAAAGGAGCTTAAACCATGACCATGATTATAGACGCCATCCGGGACGGGATGGCAAAAGAACATAACACTCAGCCCATGCTGCAGCTCGGCGAGCTGCTGAGCAACTGGATACTTCAACACAACGCCGGCGAAAAAGACGCCGGCGACAAAACGCTTACCGGGGCCATGAACGCTGTACGCGACGAAGCCAAGAAACACCAGAGCGGCGGTTGTGCCTGCGTATCGGATACCGACGCCCTGACCATCGCGCTACGGTATTTCAGGATCGACAATGCTGGCGCTGCCGCTCCGGCCGCCAAGCTGAAGGCGGATGCGCTGGATCTGGACGCCCTACTGGGCGAGGTGTGAGCCATGGAGAAGATGACATTCGATGAAGCCTTGTGGCACACCGGTAGTCTATCAACGCAGGGTATTGAACAGACGGCTGCCCGCGCGCTGATGCATTACATATGGATCGAGCCGGATTGCGTAGATGATTCCGGTTTTAATCTGCTGAAGAAGCCAGAAAAGAATCAGAAAATGGGTTTCTGTACAAACTGCCTGCGGTGGTACCAGCTGCAGGAAGTGCCGGATTGGGTTGTGGATGATCCGTATTGCGACGACATCACCGACGATAATCCAGAATTTTTATCCTACGATCCGTGGGAAAATTGGCCCAAAAACAAATACAAAAAGACCGGGAAAGTGAAGCACGGAGATTTAGGACACTGCCCAGGGTGCGGAGCAAAAGTACAATACCGATCGCTGAACATGGGGTACAGAACGCAGCATGAAAGAATTCTACTAATCGTCTACCAAAAATCAATGGCGGAGGAAAATGCCATCACCTGCGTGGGATATGACATCAAAGTAAATTGGAGGAACATGGATCGGAACGGCCCCTATGAACCGCCAATGGAAATTGAGCCGGTAGAGCTATGCGTATTCCGGTATGGAAAAAGCGCGGACCGTTTTCTGCTTAAACGTCGCTACATCTGGGAGCATGACGAGAATAAAGGCTACCGGATCAACGATATTTGGACGGAATGGGAGCACATGGGCAAGTGCATCAGCGGATACCAGCCCGGAGTAGGAATGGGCGGTAACAGCGTAGTACGGACGGTGCTGGATTACAGGTCGTATCTGGATGCTATGAACGGAACCGTGTTTGAAAAGATATGGAACAATCACAGCAAGTCAATCAAAAATACCGACACTTGGAACTACTATGACAAAATATCAGTTATGGCGAAACTGACCAAGTACCCATGTGTTGAATATCTTTACAAACTGGGGTATGACGCTATCGCTACTTACGTAATTGATAACAACGCCGGAAAAGAATTGTATTTGCGCGGGAAAACCGCGCGAAGCGTACTACGGCTGTCGGAGGCTCAATGGGGAGAGGTAAAAGGAAAGAAGCTCATTCTGACACCTGCTGTGCTGCGAATGGCGCGGTATGTACAAAAGAACAAATTGCGCCTGAATATGGAGCTGTGTGTATGGATATCCCGACAGGGAAGTTATGCCGGGCATGATGGAGAGATCATAGACAATCTTCGCAAGGCACGGGAAGTAGATACCGTAAAGGCTATTAAATACTGCAACCGTAAAGGTGTTGCACTGCGGGACTACTTGGACTACGTCGTGCAAATTCGCGAATTGAAGATGAGTTACAAGGACAAAGCAACGGTATTCCCGCAAAACTTCGAGGAGATGCACACGCGCCTATCGGATCGTATCAGCATTCAGGCTGATGCCATCGCGAAAAAACGACTTCTAAAAATAACGGCAACATTAGGCGGGTATTGTTTCAGCGCGTTTGGGTTTGTGCTTCGTCCGTTCATCAGCACAGAGGAGGTTGTGCGGGAAGGAACCGTGCTGCATCACTGTGTCGGCGGATATGCAAAAAGTTACGCCGCTGGAAAGACCGTTCTGTGCTGCCTGCGAGAAGAAACAGCCCTTTACCGGCCGATGTACACCGTGGAATTTACTACTGACGGTCGGTTGGTTCAGTGCCGGGGAGATCACAACCGTACCCGGC
Organism: Eubacteriales bacterium; assembly: GCA_028692205.1. The sequence continues at coordinate 34,726 of JAQUXV010000002.1, read as the reverse complement.
CGGAGGATGAAGAACGGTTAGCGCAATTCTGGCACCTATTCGACATGATGCGCGCCGATCTGGCCGCGCAGAAGAAGAAAGAAGAAAAACGACTGAAAGCCGAAGCCGAAAAGGCGGAAAGGAAAGCGGCATGAACGAAATCACCCGAAACGTGGAAACCATCGCGAACGAGATTCTCAGCATCAAGGAGACCGCCCGCACCACGCTGCAGACCATTGCCACCGGGGCAGCCGTGGAGATCGGCAAGCGGCTGAAAGAGGCCAAGAGCCTCGTGCCCTACGGCGAGTGGGGCATGTGGCTGAGCAGCAATGTAAATTACAGCGAGCGCACAGCCCAGAACCTGATGAAACTGGCGGAGGAAAACGCCCGCGGCGGGTTGGAGCAGATGCAGGAGTTGAGCTACACCCAAACGCTTCAGCTGATCGGCCTGCCTGCGGGCGACCGTGATGCCTTTCTGGCCGACAATGACGTGAACGAGCTGAGTACCCGCGAGTTGCACGTACTCGTGGAAGAGTACAAACAGAAGAACGCCGCCCAGCAGTTGACCATCGAAGAGATGGAGCGCGATCTTGCCCAACTGAACGATAAAAACGGAACCGCTGACGAGATCAGCGACGCCCGCCGGGATGCCGACGCCGCAAACGCCAAGGCCGAAGATGAACGCCGCGCCCGGGAGAAAGCGGAAGCCGAAAAGCAGGCGGCGGAGGAGAAACTGCAAAAAGCCCGGGATGATGCCGCCAAGGCGAAAAAGGCCGCCGAAACCGCGAAGAAGGTACGGGAGCGTCTGGAAGATGAGCTGACCGAACTGCGCGCCAAGCAAACCAAAATGGAAGAACCGCAAGCGCCTGCGGAAGTCCCGGCCACCGTGGTCGAAGTCGTCCCGGAGAAGGTACAAAAAGAGCTTGACGAGCTACGCGAAAAGGAGCTCCGGATGGAAGCCGAAGCGGCCAGCGCCGCGGCCGCGCTGAAGCGCGAAGAATCGGAGTATACCTTCCGGCTGCTGTATGACCAATTCCGCGGGCAGTTCGAAAAGCTGACCGCCACGCTGGAACAGATGACGCCGGAATCTCGCGGGCGCTACACCGCCGCGCTCGCCGGTGCGATGGCGAAAATGAGCGAGCTACTGAAGGAGGCGGAGTAAATGAAAATCAAGGCGGTTGCAAACCTCGTTAAAGAGCGGAAAACCCTGACCCTGATGGACGAACCCGGACGCCAGCACATCGTTGTCGGAAATGCGATGTACCCGCTGGACGGCTTCCCGGTGCTGACCGAGGAAACAATCTTCGCGGTACTGGATATTCCTACTGGCGAGCGAAGCGATTACAGCGTTCTGCGCGCTCCGGCCAGCGAAACTTACGCTTCTTGTCTTTCGGATAACGAGGACGACGATCAGGAGGCGCAGTTACTTGATATGGTTATCAGCGTCAGCGAAGAAACGCTGCACCCGCTCTATACGCCCAATGGAATGGCCTGTATCCGGGAAGCGGAGCGCAAGCCGATTGCCGACAGCGCGAAAACAGCACAATACTTCGCCCGCATGATCGGCCAAAAGCTGGTAATCGTCGTGAAAAACGGGTTTCAGCGTATTGCGACCATCAGCCCCTGCACCGGGTGGGCACAGGACAACGCCACCGAATGGCTGCGGGATCTGGCCGCCTATGCGGGCACGCTGAACAACATAATCCATCAGGACGATAACGACCAGTAATCGTGCTTTCCTGCGCCGCACGCAGCGGCGCACATGCGGTGGTAGCTCAATGGCAGAGCACCGGGCGGTAACCAATCCGCTCGTTGGTTACGGGTTCAAGTCCCGTCCACCGCACCAACGGCGAGAGCCGAATAAAGCACGGAGGATTACAGAAAATGAATGAACTGCTTGAAAAGATGAAAAAGATTCAGGTGGAGAACGCCGAACTGCTGCTGAAGCAGGAGAAAGATCAGGCAAAGTACGAGAACCCGGAAACGATGTGCATGGTTGCCGCCGCCGTCAGCGCCGCCGGGCACGCGTTCGCTGCTCTGGAACATCAGGAGTATTTTCCCGAAGGAATAATGCTCGAAACTGAGCGCGACACGGCCGAACCAGAATTGGCTCCGAACGCGTAACCCATCAACACAAAAAGCTGCCGGCTAAGCCCCGGCAGCTTGTGTGGATTCTGAAAACAGCACATCATCACCACGCCCAAATTATACCAGAAACGGGCGTGGATCGTCAAACGAACCGCGCCGGCGGGCGCGTAAGAGACCTTGTAATAGGTATTAGATTTACGTCGATACATTCTTCAGGGTCAGGCAGCAGGCGGCGCAGCCGCCCACCGCGCCGCAGGCGCGAGCGGTGGCACCTGATGGGGTCCGGGGCCGCAGCCCCGGCGGGGCGAGGGGCAGAGCCCCCATTGAGCAGTTAGGAGGCAAGCATGAAGTATTCAGCAGAGAACCTACTGGCGCTTTTTGACATAGAGAGCAAGGCAGTTGACCCGGCGGAGGTGCGGAAGATCGTCCGGGGCGCCGGGGAAGTGATCAACTATTGCATCAAAACCATCCGAAGCGGAAACCAGATCGAAGTGGAGGGCTACCCCATCTGGTCAACCGAACCGGCGATACCGGGAGACCCGCAAAGCAAGAAGTCGGCGGAGGCGATCTCCCGGGCCAACGCGAAAAATGCCCGGAAGCATTTCGAGCGTAAAATGAACGCCAATTTTACCGATGATGATTACCGGATCGACCTGACCTACGCAGACGATTACCTGCCGGACGCCGATCAGGCGTGGAAAGACGTGCGCAACTACCTGAGGCGCGTAAAATACGCCTGCCGAAAACAAGGGCTGCCGCCGCCGAAGTACATGGGTGTGTCCGAGGGCCGCCGCGAGGGCAGCAAGCAGAAACGCGTGCATCATCACATCGTGATTGCCTGCGGCTTGAGCCGCGACGAGCTGGAGGCTATCTGGAAAAAAGGGCGCGTGCGAGCGGATCGGCTGCAGGCGGATCGCTACGGGTATGCCGCGCTTGCCAAATACATGATGAAAGAGCCGGAAGGCGCGAAACGCTACTTTTGTAGCCGGAACCTGAAAGAACCGAAGGTGACGATATCGGGAACGAGGATATCATTTCGCAAGGTGGAGCGGCTCGTCGTAGACGTAGAGGAAAACGCACCGGAGATTTTTCAGAAAATGTATAAGGGATGCGAATATCTGGATTGTGTGGCAAAGCGCACTAAATACGTTTCGGGCATGTACATCTATGCCCGGCTTCGAATGCCGGAGCGGAAACCAAAGAAGCGAAAGGGGCGTAAACCGTGAGAGAACGGCCAATCGTATACATGGCCGGGTGCCTTGATGAAAAGGCGGATCGGAATATGGTTTTCATGGCTGTGTTGAAATTGCAGGAGCTTGGTTTTACGACGATTGATGAATACGATCTGCCGCGAAAGAAGGGCTTTACGGCAAGGGAGCTTCGTCGGTTCGCCAACGCGGCCATTGCCGGAAGCGACATCGTGTGCTTCATCGAGGGCTGGGAACAGAACCCGTCGGCGGTGGGGGAGCGCAAGTTATGCGCCCGGTGGGAAAAGCTCGCCATAAGTTACGCGGATCTCGTGCAGCGCAATGAAGAAATGCTTGATTTTACACCGGAGGTGACTTTATGAATGCAAACCAGATGCCGGTACCGGAAGAAAGCGTGGAGCAAACACGCCTGTTTCAATGGGCGCGAATGCAGTCCGGGTGCTGGCCGGAGTTGAACCTGCTCTATCACATTCCGAACGGCGGGAGCCGTCACAAACTGGAAGCCGCTCACCTGAAGCAGCAGGGTGTGAAAGCGGGCGTGCCGGATCTCTGCCTGCCGGTGGCGCGGGGCGGATGCCATGGGCTGTATATCGAAATGAAACGAATCCGTGGCGGGCGTGTAAGCCCGGAGCAGCAAGCGTGGATGAATGCCCTGATGGCGGAGGGGTACACCGTGGCGCTCTGCCGCGGCTGGGAAGTGGCCAGCGATGTGATTATGAAGTACCTGAAAGGTGAAAAGGAGGATTAAGCTAATGCCGATTCTCAACTACACAACAAAAATCGACGTGTATAAAACACTTGGAGAAATTCAGGGGATTCTGGTAAAGCATGGCGCCCGGAAAGTGCTTCAGGAATATGACGCTAAAGGAAATATCATGGGGCTTTCTTTCATGGTTGAGGTTGCTGGGAAGATGCTGCCTATCCAGTTGCCCGCCAATGTGGATAGAATACTAGTAGTTCTTCAGCGCCAGAAAGTCAAGTGTGATCGGGAACAGGCCGAGCGCATCGCATGGCGAATCATCAAAGATTGGATCGCCGCACAGATGGCGATTCTGGAAACCGAAATGGTTACGCTGGATGAAGTGTTTTTGCCGTATATGTTACAAAATGATGGGAAAACATTATATCAGGCATTTCAGGAAAGCCAGTATAAGCTGACCGGAGGCGATGGGATTGGACAATAACACGCAATTCTGGAATCGAAGGGAACCAAACCCGGCAAAGCGTTACCTTTGGGAATACCTGACGTTGGTTAAACGCCGCGACGCACTGCTGGACGAACTGGACCGTCTGCGTGAAGCCAACCAACGGGCCACAAGCCGACTGACGGCGGTGCGCCTATCGGGAACCAGCGGGCATGGAGGGTTTGAGGATGGGGCGCTACGGGTGGTTGATGGCGAAACCACTCTAAGGCAGGTGATCGCCCATATTGATGAGTGCCTGAACACGCGGCTTGTAATCATCGAGCAGTTGAAAGATGAACGCCAGAAGTTGGTGCTGACCTATCGTTATATCAAGGGCATGGGGTGGGATGAAATCATGGACACCATGCATTACCAGCGCACGCAGGTGTGGAAGCTACATGGAGAAGCGCTGGAAGAAGTTCGGCGAGGGATGAAAGAGCGAACATCGGGAACCTATTAATCATGTTATACTGCTACCATCGGAAGCGAGGGAAACAGGGAGTCATTCCACACCCTTGCAAGGCGCAGACTGCGCCAGATAACAAGCGTTTCGGTTCAAACAGCCGGAGCGCTTTGCTTTGCCCTACGGACTATAAGGAGTAAGTATGAAGAAGCGTTTTATTATGATTATGATAGCTATCGGGATAGTGATTGCCGGGGCTATCGTACCGGGCGAAGCCGGCGTTTATCTTTGTGGATTTGGAGCCGGGGCAGTAACAGCAATTGAGGCTGTGGAACTTTTTGTTGGATAGTGGAGAATATAATGGCATCAAACCATTACAAAACAAAAAGGCACCTGCAATGGCGCGACAAGGTGTTACGCCGGGCAGGCTATCTGTGTGAGGAATGCAAACGGTACGGCAGAAGAACGGCGGAGGGGTTGCCAGTACCGGCGACGGTTGCACACCATAAGAAACACGCAGACGAATACCCAGAGTTGAGATATGTTGTCAGCAATGGTGAAGCGCTGTGTAGCACATGCCATAATAAGCAACATCCGGAGAAGGGCGGGCGGAGAATGTAGCCCCCCACCCCTACGTGCCGGGCAAAGAAAATTCCACGGACCGGGAAGGGCCCTCCCTTCCCTCTCCGGCTGATTTTTTGGAAAAGGGGGGAAATTGACGTTGGATTCTTATGAATTAAAAGAAATTGAATTGTCTAACCTCAAAAAAGCAGGGTATAATCCGCGTAAAAAACTGGGTAAAAACGACCCTCAATATAAAGCGCTTCGTCGCTCGATTGAGGAATTCGGGATGCTGGATCCCATCGTTTGGAATAAACGTACCGGAACCGTGATCGGCGGCCACCAGCGGCTGACCGTGCTGGAGGATTTGGGGTACCGAACCGCGCCATGTTTCGTGGTTGATCTCTCCCCGGAGCAGGAGAAGCAGGCAAACGTTCGTCTGAATAGTGTACAAGGCGAATGGGACTATGATAAGCTTGCGGAGCTGCTATGCGGGTTCACGTCTGACGAGGTGGAAGCGGCCGCGTTCGACGCGCGGGATCTGCAGGAGCTGTACGCGCGGGAATCGGATGTGACCGAAGATGCTTTCGACGTAGACGCATCGCTTGAAAAACACGGGGAACCGGTCACCCGTCCGGGCGAGTTGATCCTGCTGGGTGAGCATCGGTTGCTGTGTGGCGATGCCACGAGCCCGGGAGACGCCGACCGGCTGTTTGCCGGAGAACTGGCGGATATGGTTTTCACGGATCCGCCGTACAACGTGGATTATCACGGTGCGACGGATGAGAAGCTCTCCATCATGAACGACAACATGGCGGAGGAGGATTTTCGCCGGTTCCTGAAAGACTCGTTTTCAAATATGACCGCGCACCTGAAAAAAGGCGGCGCGGTTTATGTTTGCCATTCAGACGGCAAGGGCGCCGCGTTCCGGGAAACGTTTGTGGAAGCCGGGCTACTGCTGAAGCAGACACTGGTGTGGGTGAAAAACACGCCGGTACTCGGGCGACAGGATTATCACTGGCAGCACGAACCTATTCTGTATGGGTGGAAGCCGGGCGCAAAGCACGCATGGTGGGCCGACCGGAAGCAATCCACCGTGATCAAGCCTGATGATGTCATATCGGTTGAGCCGGACGACAACGGTTATCTGCTGACAGTTAACAACGGATGCGAGGCGGTACGCATCCGCGTGCCTGCCTATGAAGTTGTCGCACGGACAGAAGGCAGCACGGTTTGGCTGGAAAATAAGCCGCTTCGAAACGATAAGCACCCCACCATGAAGCCGGTACGGCTTTGTGGGCGTGCGATTAAAAACTCGTCCAGGCATGGGGAGCGGGTTGCCGATTTCTTCGGCGGAAGCGGCTCCACGCTGATCGCGGCAGAGCAGCTCGGCCGAGTTTGCTGCATGATGGAAAAAGATCCGCGTTACTGCGACGTAATCGTGGAGCGGTGGGAAACGCTGACCGGAAGGAGCGCGAGCCGGATTGGATGAACGGCAATCCCGTTTGGTGAGAAAGTACAAAAACGAGATTGTCCGTAAGATGAAGACACTTGGCACCTACAAAAGAGAACACAAGTTTGTTATTGATGTTCTCGCTGGAATGCTTGCCGATTATGACACAATCATTCGGATTCGCGAGGATGATGGCGGAGGGTTTAGCATCGGTGACTTTGACGCCTCAGACGAGGACGCCGCCGAGGTGTTTCTGGCAACGCTGGAGGATATGAAGTGGCATGAATGAAAGCCGGAAAGGGGCGCGGCGGGTTGAGTGAGAAGACGGAGCAGCAGTATAAAAACGAAATCGTCCGGCAGATGAAAGCGCTCAATGTATACCGGAAGGAATTCAGCCATACGGTGGTTGTACTAGCCCGAATGCTATACGACTACGACGAGGCCCTGCGAAAGTTTGAGGATACGGGAGGGAGTATCGTGATCAAACACACCAATAAAACTGGTGCGGTCAACGCTATCAAGAACCCCTATTATCAAACCATCGAGGGGCTGCGCATCAGCATACTGTCGTATGCGCGGGAGCTTGGCTTGACGCCGGCGGGGCTGAAAAAGATCAACGACGCTTCCATGCAACCGACAAAAGGATCAAAGCTGGCGGATGCTCTGCTAAGCCTGAGCGGGCAGTGCAGCGCCGAGAAGAGGGCAACCGGCACACCACGCAAGCGTAAGGCGGCGGCGCGAAGTGGCTAATTTGCAGTTAAAAGGGAAATACGCTAAGCCGGTGCTCAGCTACGCTCGCGGCGTTGCGGATGGAACCATCGTCGCCGGAGAAGATAGAATACTCGCCTGCAAGCGTTTCCTGACGATGCTTGACGAACCCAGGTTTGAAGCGATAACGATGGACGCCGATTTTGTGATCGGCATCATCGAAACAACATTCAAGCACCGACAGGGTGAAATGCTGGATGGAACGCCGCTACGGGGAAAGCCGTTTCTGTTGGAGCCGTGGGAAAAGTTCTGCATTTACGGAATGCTGGTATTCTTCTACAAGGGAACAAAAGAACGCGTCGTAAAAGAGGCGTTTATTTTTATCCCCCGGAAGAACGGCAAAACCATTTTTGTATCGGCGCTCTCATGGGCGCTGGGGCTGCTGCAGCGATTGAGCGGGTCAAAGGTGTATGTGGTTGGCGCCGCTTTGAAGCAAGCCATGGAAACCTTTGATAACTGGGATTACAACATCGAACATGCCCTATATGAGAGTCGCAAGAAAGCGCAGGAGGAAGGCTGGAGGATCCTCGACAATAACATGGAGCACTCAGTTTCCAACGAGGACATCGGCGGAGGCTCCCTCCATCTGGTGGCGCTGGCCAGCAACCCGGACGCTCAGGATTCGTTCAACTGCAACATCGTGGTGGCCGACGAGCTGCACGCCTATAAGTCGCCCAAGCAGTACAACATCCTGAAAGAGGCCACAAAGGCGTATACGAACAAACTGGTGATCGGTATCACGACCGCTGGCGATGACGGAACATCGTTCTGTGCGCAGCGGCTTGCGTATTGCCGGAAGGTGCTCAATGGAACTGTGCAGGACGACGCCTATTTCATTTTCATCTGCTGTGCGGATCAGGATGAAAAGGGAAACGTGGATTACACCAACCCGATCCAGCATCAAAAGGCCAACCCGAATTACGGCGTGACGATCCGGCCCGCGGATATCGCGAACGACGCGAATCAGGCGGCCAACGATCCGCAGCAGCGGAAAGACTTCTTTGCCAAAAGCCTGAACATCTTCACGTCGTCGATGAAGGCATACTTCAACATCGCCGAATTCAGGGCCAGCAACCGCAAAGCTGAAAAAGAGTTGGGTATCGATCCAGCGTGGCTGCTGGAACGCAAACTAAAGCGCCTCATCGCCCTGAATATCAAATGGTATGGTGGGGCCGACCTGAGCAAACTGCATGACCTGACAGCCGGATCTTTACACGGACAGTACAAGGATATCGACATCGTGATTCCGCACGCATGGTTCCCAATTGTGGCCGCGACGGCAAAAGCCGACGAGGACAACATTCCGCTGTTCGGGTGGAAGGATGACGGCTGGCTGGATCTGTGCAACTCCCCTACCACGAACCACGCGGACATCGTGAACTGGTTCGTTGCGATGAGAAAGCGGGGGTTCAAGATCCGGCAGGTGGGCCACGACCGGAAGTTCTGCCGCGAATACTTCATCGCGATGAAAAGGGCCGGTTTCTCGATCATCGACCAGCCACAGTATTTCTACAAAAAAAGCGAGGGTTTCCGGCACATTGAGAAAAAGGCAAAGGATGGAAACCTGTACTACCTCGGTTCGGAAGCATACGAATATTGCGTTCAGAACGTTTCCGCAATCGAAAAGACCGACGACATGATCCAGTATGAAAAGGTGGAGGACAACCGGCGTATCGATATTTTCGACGCGGATGTATTCGCCACCGTGCGGATGCTGGAGGATCTGGAAAGATCGAGCAGAAGCGAGGAGTGGGTTTGATTGAGTAAAAAAGCTCGGAATCGTCAGGGCCGGAGCCGGGACGCGCCGGCAATCCAGAAGCGCGACATCGATGTATCAACCTCCTTCCTGTGCAGTTCCACTGCATGGGATTTTTTCTGTGCGGATGGGTATCGGCCAATAACGCAATGCCCGGAAGTGCAAATGTGCGCTGCTGTGTACGCAGATTTGATCGGATCGATGACGCTGCACCTGATGCAGAACACCGAGCAGGGCGACAAACGGGTGAAAAACGCACTGTCTCGAAAGCTGGACATTGAGCCGAACCGATATATGACCCGGCAGGCACTGGTTTCCCTGATTGTGTGGACACTGATTCTTGACGGCGCTGGAAATCAGGTGACGTACCCTAAGTTCACGCCCGACGGGCTGCTGGATGAGTTGATTCCCCTGAAGCCAAGCCGAATCACGTTTGTGAAAAACGGAAACGGGTACCTGATCCGCTACGGGGAAACGATGCTGAAACCGGAAGAAGTGCTGCACTTCGTGCTACGACCCGACCCGGAGGAACCATGGCATGGCACCGGTTATAACGTGGCGCTGCGTGACGTGGTGAAGTGCATCCGGCAGGCAAACCAAACCAAGCGCGCGATTTTAGAATCCCCCGCGCCGTCGCTGGTGGTAAAGGTTGACGGGCTGGATGAAAAGTTCGCAAGCAAAGAAGGGCGGACGGAACTCTCTAACCAGTATCTGGATGCCAGCGAGAACGGGCGGCCATGGTTCATCCCGTCTGAAGCGTTCTCGCTGGAGCAGGTGAAGCCCCTGACGCTGAACGATCTTGCCATCAAGGCCAATCTGGAACTGGATAAACGATCCGTCGCGGCGATCATCGGCGTACCGCCGTTTCTGGTAGGTGTTGGCGAATTCAAGAAAGACGAGTTCAACGCGTTCATCAAAACACGCATTATGCCGCGGGCCAAGCTGATCGAACAGGAGCTGACGCGAAAGATTCTGCTTTCGCCCGAGCTGTACTGGCGATTCAATCCCCGGAGCCTGTACGCCTACGATCTTTCCGAGATCGTTGCTGCCGGTTCCGCGATGGTCGACCGCATGGCTATGCGCCGCAACGAGTTTCGCGACTGGATCGGGATGTCGCCTGATGACGAGATGAACGAGTTGCTGGCGCTTGAAAACTATTTGCCGGCAGACCGGCTGGGCGACCAGAAGAAACTGACGGACGGAGGTGAAAAAGATGGCGAATGAGCCTGAACTTCGCAAGCTGTGGTGCCATCCGACGGAATTCCGGGCGGTAGAGCAGGGACAGGACAAATACATCGAAGGGTATTTCGCGGTTTTTGGGAGCATTTACGAGTTGTGGCCGGGCGCGACGGAAAGCGTTGACCCGCACGCGTTTGATGGTACCCTGAGCGACGATATTCGCGCCCTGATCGACCATGAAACACGTTTGGTGCTCGGGCGAACGAAAGCGGGAACACTGGAACTGCGGGTGGATGAAAAGGGCCTTTGGGCCCGCATCAAAATCAACCCCGACGATTCCGACGCCATGAACCTGTATGCGCGGGTTCAGCGCGGCGATGTGAACCAATGTTCCTTCGGCTTCGAAATCCTCGACGAAAAGACTGAGTACCTCGAGGACGGAAGTATCCACTGGACGCTTCTAAAAGTGAAACTCTACGAAGTGAGCTGCGTAACATTCCCCGCCTACGAAGATACCTCAGTTATCGCCAGGAAGAACGATTACGATCAAATCAAAAAACGCGAGCTGGACGCTTGGAAAGCTCGTATGGAAGGAAGGTTGAAAAATGGCATTAAGGCAACTGATCATCGGGAAAAAGCTGGAAGCGCTGCGAGCCAAGCTTGACGCGCTGAGAACCAAAGACGCGGATTTTGAAACCCGCAAAGCCGCGCTGGATACGCGGGAAGCCGAACTGACCAAGGCGGTTAGTGAAGTAACGGCGGATACAGCTGAGGAGGATCGTCAGGCTGTGGAAGCCGACGCGGATCAGCTGGAAACCGACCGCGAAACCCTGAACACCGAGCTGGGCGAACATAGTCAGCAAGAAGCGGATCTGGAAGAGCAGATTCGCGCATTGCAGGACGAGCTGAAGGAACTGAACGCTCACGCGGAACCGCCGGCGGAGGATTCTGACGGCAGCAACGCTGGGCAGGCCAACGAAAGAAAGGATGGACACCCTATGGAGAACAGGACCCGGTTTTTCGGTATGACCCTGCAGGAGCGCGACGCGTTTCTGGCCCGGTCGGAGGTAAAGGAATTTCTGCAGCGTGTGCGTGACCTCGGCATCCAGAAACGCGCGGTAACCGGCGCGGATCTGAACATCCCCGACAATGTACTGCCCCTGATTCGGCAGACCATTGAAGCGCATTCCAAACTGATTTCGAAGGTATATTTCAAACCGTTGAAGGGAACCGGGCGCCAGACTGTGGCCGGGAGCATCCCCGAGGCGGTTTGGACGGAAATGCTCGGAAAGATCAACGAATTGTCCATTTCCTTCTCTCAGGTGGAAGTGGACGGCTACAAGGTGGCTGGTTACATCCCCATTAACAACAGCGTGCTGGAGGACAGCGACCTGAACCTTGCCACCGAGATCCTGACGAGCATCGGGCAGGCCATCGGATACGCGCTGGACAAGGCCATCGTATACGGCACAGGCACCAAAATGCCGCTGGGCATCGTGACCCGCCTTGCGCAGACCGCAGAGCCCGACGGATACGGCGAAAACGCCCGCCAGTGGGTGGATCTGCACATTGCCAACATCGCGGCCGTGCGCGGTGGTGTTGAGGGAAGCTACACGGTGCTGGACGGCATCGAGCTGTTCAAGGGTATCGCCACCGCCGCGAAGGCCGCCAAGGGCAAATACAGCCACGGCGGACGGGTGTGGCTGATGAACGAATCCACGCACCAGACCATCAACATCGCGAGCATGAACATCAATGCCGCGGGCGCTATCGTGTCCGGTGTCGGAAATGCCATGCCGGTTATCGGCGGCGAGATCATCGAACTGGATTTCATCCCTGAGGGTGAGATCGTCATGGGATATGCTGACGAGTACCTGCTGGTGGAACGTAAGGGCATCCAGATGGGCCAGAGCGAGCACGTGTTGTTCCTTGAGGAAATCACGCTGTTCAAGGGCACCGCTCGCTATGACGGCCTGCCGGTAATTGCCGAGGGATTCGTTGTCATGGCCATTGACGCTGGTGTACCCACGACCAGCATTGCGTTTGCTGCTGACACCGCCAACGTGTAACGCGTCAACCTGATAATCTGACGGCCCCGCTCAACCGCGGGGCCGTCAATTGAAAAGAAAGGATGAAAAAAATGGCCGGGAAAAAGAAAATAGCTGATCCCGTCGCAGAGGAACCCACAAAAACCAGCGCTGCCAAGGAAACTGAAGAAGCGTTGGTATCTGACGCGAAAACGGAAGAAACGCAAGCGCCTGCGGAAGCGCGGGAAGCTGACGACATCACGGAAAGTGTCAAGCCCGAAGTGGAAGCTGAATCCGAAGCGGAAACCGAGCCCGAAGAGGAGCCTGCCCAGTATACGTTCAACCGTACACTGAAGTACGGTGCGACCGGAGAGGATGTGAAAGCGCTCCAGAAGGCGCTTATCGCTGCCGGGTGCGACGTAACGGCAAGCGGTACTTTCGACATGCGCACGGTGCGTGCTGTACAAAAGCAGCAGCGTGCGCACCAGCTTCCGGCGAATGGAATCGTCGGGAAACACGAGTACCCGAAGCTGCTCAACACCTGATAACCCGTAAAGGAGGAATCGACCCATGGCATATGATACTGCACAAACGCTTAGTATGGTAAAGGCGAGACTGAACCGTTTGTCGAGCGATACGACGCTGGACGCCTATCTGAACAGCCGGATCAACGCCGCCGTAGAAGAGCTTGCGCGCAAAGGAATCACGCTGGTCGATTCCTCCCCGGACGACATGATGTTCTGCGTTGATTACGTCGTATGGCAGTACCAGAACCGGGATACAAGCGGCGCGATGCCGGAATGGCTTCGGCTGCGACGCCGGGAACGCTGGTTGAACCATCCGCAGCCAACGGATGAGGAAGTGATATTGTGATTCTGGATACCGGAATCTGCACCATCTTCCGAAGGTACGAGCGAAGCTTTACCCTCGTTTGCAAGTCGTGGTATGGCGAGCTTTCGTACGAAACGCAGCCATCCCAGGGCAACCGGAACGTGGGTACCCAAACCGACGCCCGTGTGAGGATCCAGCAGGAGAGAACCATCGTCAAAGGCGACGTGGCCGTGCTGCGGGATACGGAGGCGCTTGCCGATACCGTGGCATATTACGAAGTCACCCGGGCTTATCACGGCGCGGACGACCACAACGGCCAGCCGATCACCGACCTGACGCTGAAAGAAACTCAAATGACGGAACGCCCGGAGCTGGTGCCGGGCGTAGAGCAAACGGACAGTATGGCGGCCCGCAAGATTGTGCCGGGCGTAAACGGGAGACGGGCGGTTGCGGCGGAGGTTCAAACGATCAGCGCCGAAGAACACTACGAAGCCATGGCCTATGGCGAGAAACCGGAAATTCGTCTTTTGATCTACGCGGACGATTACGCCGGGGAACCGTTTATCCTGCTGGCAAATACGATGTACCGAATACAGCACCGGGAAAAGGACGGCAAGCGCCTTGCCCTGACCTGCGGGGAGGCGAGAACGTGAGCAGCTTGGACCTTGACGTGTCCGGGATGGACGATTTAGAACGATACTTCGGCGAGTATCGTTCTATGGCCGAAAGCCGCCGAGTGCAGCAGGCTGTACTTGCTGGTGGTCGGCTGATCGAAAATTGCGCAAGGGAAAAAATTCACTCGGTAAGCGGAGACCTCGCGGGATCGCTGGAAACCAAGGTAACCATCGGAGGGGCAAGGATCACTGCCACCGTACACCATGGAAAAGGCGGGGCGCACGACCATCTGGTAGAGTACGGTCACGAAGCCAGCGGATGGAACCCGAGTTCTATGCCGGTTCTACCCCACCCCTATCTATGGCCTGCCTACGAGGAGCAAAAGAACGCCGCCTATGATCAAATCCGGGCAGGCGTGGCGGAGGTGGTACGGAAACGATGAACGCTTACAGCGAACTCAAGGGCATTGTGGAAGCCCTTGGAATTCCCTGCAGCGCACTTACTGCGCCGGCAACGGAAGCAACCTACGCCATCGTACAGATGGCCACGCACCAGCCGGAGCTTTCCGGTGATGACGCGCCGGTGCTGTACGGGGCGTATATGCAGATTGACCTTTACACTTACGGCGACGCCGACGCGTTGGCCAGAAGCATTGTAAGCGCCGCCATGGCCGCCGGGTATAACTACCGGGGTCGAAGCGACGGATACCAGAACGACCGGCAGCACGTTGCCATACGACTAATGAAACTGGAGGAATAAACATGAGTGAACCTATTCTTTTGGACAAGATTCTGCCTGTGGTGGGCATGCGCGAAATGGTGTATGCCAAAGTGCTCACCGATACCGAGGCGGGCGCAACCTATGACACGGTGAAGCGCCTGCAGGGCGTTCAGGCCCTGAACTTCACGCCGCAGAGCAACCAGACGCAGAGCTACGGCGACGATGGCACCTTCTGCATTGTAAATGCCAATGGCGACGCCGACGGCGAAGTCGACGTGAATACCATTCCTGATGAAATGTCTGTGGACTGGTTCGGCCATAAACTGGACGCGAACGGCGCGCTGGTGAAAAGCCCTGACGATCAAGTTAACGATATTGCCATCGGCTTCCGCGCGGCAAAAAGCACAGGAGGCGATAAACTGGTATGGCTGTACAAATGTACCCCCTCTCTGCCGGAGGAAGTCTATAAAGGCAAAGAGGGCAGCAACGTCACCATTCAGGGCAAAAAGATCAAATTCAAGGGGATCAAACGCACGTACGATGGAAATTCTCATATTTCCATTGATAGCGACAAAGAAGGCCTTGCGGCTTCTGTGGTCACCAACTGGACCAAAGCGGTTTATGAGCCTGCGGACACGAAGACGGTCGATCCGTAAGCTTACGATAACGGCACCATGGGGCGCGCCTGAAAATGGCGCGTTCCTTTTCCTATGATAAAAAAGGAGGATTTTCTCATGATGAAAATTACACTCAAGGTAAACGGCAAACAATGCGACTATTTCGCGAACGTGACCGCTCGTAAGTGCCGCGAAGCGTATGCCATCAAGAAAAAAGTTGTCAATGAGCTGAAAGTAAACAGCGGCGAATACCCCGACGAACTTCTTGACGAAATGACCGGATTCGTTGTAGAGGCGTTTGATCGCCAGTTTACGGCAGCCGAATATCTGGATGGCTACGAAGGTTGGTTCTTCGACTGTCAGCAGATCATCGACGACATTATGAACAACGTGGCGGAGGCGCTGGAAGAAGGTTTCCCAAAAAAGACGATGCCCCAGGCGACGAAGTAGCTGACTGGGGCGATTTTCTTGAGGATTTTTACTTGAAGCTGTTGAAAGATGGTTGGACTCTTCCGGAGATTGACCGCATGGATATCTGCTGGTTTTGCCGGTTGATGGGCCGGGGCGCACGAAACGCGGATCGTCCGGCGGCAAGCAAAACAGTAACGGATACCAATGGAAACAAGGGCCTGTATATTGATCAGTTCGGGATTTTTTAAGAGGTGAGATAAATGGCGGCGGAGGATGTAGTCGGCTCCCTTGCGGTAAAACTGGCATTACAATCGGGCAGTTTCGACGCCGGGATGAAGCGCGTGGGAACGGAGCTGAAAAGCATCGACAGCGGCTTTAAAGCCAGTGCTGCCGAGGCGGCTGCCGCCGGGCAGAAGTTCGATACGCTAGGACAGAAGCAGATCGCTCTGTCTCAAAAGCTGGAAGTGCAGCAGGCCGCCACTGTGGCGTACCGGCAGCAGTTGGACCAGCTGAAGGCGAAAATGACCAATCTGGGAACCGCCCAGACTGATCTGAAAGAGAAGGTTTCTTCTGCGAAAACCGCCTATGAGCAAGCCAAAAACGAGCTGAAAGAGCACCGGAAAGTGGGCGACCTGACCGAAGAGGAGCTGAAACAGCTTTCCCAGCGTGTTGAAGAACTTGGAGACGATTATAAAAAGCTGACCCAGCAGGAAAAGCAGACCGCCTCTAACATGACAACGCTTCAGGGCACGATTTCTAAGACCGAAAACGCATACAACACGATGCGTGCGCAGACGGCCAATACGCGGCAGGAGCTGGCCCGTATTGAAAAAGAGATAAAAACCCAGTCCAGCGCGTGGGGTAAATTAGAGGCCGCGGCGGAGAAGGCGCAGAAGCCTCTTGAAAACGCCGGAAAGTCGCTAAACAATGTCGGGAACAAGCTGACCGTCGGGCTGACGGTACCGATCACCGCGGCACTCTACAAAGCCAGCGACGCCGCGATGGACTTTGAGGACCAGTTGGCTAAAATCGGCACCATGCCGGGCGTGACGACGGCCAACCTGAAAGCCATCGGGAGCAACCTGCTGCAGATCAGCAACGATACCAACACGGCCATCACCGATATGACGGCCGCCGAGTATCAAGCGCTTTCTTCGGGCGTTGCCGTTGCCCAGTCGGCCAACTATATGAACGTCAGCGCAAGAGCGGCCAAGGGCGGGTTTGCCGACCTGACCACAGCCGTGAACGGCAGCACTTCGGTGCTGAACGCTTGGCAGCTCGACGCGAGCGCCGCGACCGACGTTTACAATAAAATGATTGTCGCCCAGAATTTCGGCAAGACCACATTGGGCGAGATCGCAAGCAATATCGGTAACGTTGCGGCCACGGCTGCAGGGCTGAAAGTCAGCTATACCGAGGTGCTGGCGGCTACCGCTGCCCTGACCAAAGGCGGTATTACCACCAGCCAGGCGATGACAATGCTGAATCAAGTGCTTGCAAGCGTGCTGAAGCCTACCGCAGACGCGAAAAAGCAGGCCAAGGCCCTCGGGCTGGAATTCGACGCCGCCGCGCTGAAGAGCAAGGGCCTCGCCGGATTCCTGAAGGACATCGAGGCAAAGGCAGGCGGGAATGAAACGGCGATTGCCAAGCTGTTTGGCAGCGTGGAAGCCTATAAAGCCGTTGCCGCGCTGGCCGGCGCGCAGAGCGCGGATTTCGCTGAAGCTTTAGAGGCCATGGAAAGCAGCGCGGGCGCTGTGGACAGCGCCTTTGAAACGGTCAGCAACACCACCGGGAACAAAGCGCGCACAGCCCTGAACAAGCTGAAAAATGAAGCGATTGAGTTTGGCGACGTGATGCTGCCGACGATTAGCGACCTCATGGATAAAGCGAGCGGCGTCATTGATGTATTGGCTGAAATGGACGACGCCACACGCAACAACTTGCTTCTTGGGGCCGGGGCTGCTGCACTGGTGGGGCCTAGCATTAAAGCATTCGGAGGGTTAGCGACAGGCGCTTCCAGCGTTGCAAAGCTTATCGGTAATATTAAAAAAGCCGGTGGAATTGCGGGATCGCTCGGTTTGGTAGGCCTGCCCCTTGCGGCCGGAGCCGCTGCAATCGGAGTTGCCGCGCTGACAAGCAAGATCATCATGATGAACTCCGAAAGCGCGAAAGTGGACAAGCGCGTCGCAAGCGTAAGCTTGGAAATGGATGAGCAAAGCAAAGCCGATTTTGCCGCCAAAGTCAGCGATATATCGGTGAATACCCAGAAAGCGCTTGAAATCAAAACAACGGTAAATACCGAAAAAACAGACCTTGCAACGCAGTTTGAAACAGCCATTTCCAACGGCAAGTTTACCAAAGGCGAGGAGAATAAACTGCGCAAAGCCATTGACGGTTGGGTTGACGACGCTATTACCGGTGTGAAAACCGATACTGCAACCAAAGCCGCCGATATGGCGGCCGCGTTGGATTCCATCGCCGGGCTTTCCGACGAGAGCAAAACAAAAATCGTTGCTGCCGTTGAGGCAAACGGAGATCAGCAGATCGCCGAATTGCAAGGGTATCAGGATGAATTGAATGCATTGCTCGCGTCTATGAAAGGCGGTACAGAAGCCATTACCGCCGACAAAATCGCACGGTATAACGAACTGCTCGCGCTGATCGGGAACATGAAAACCGAGATCGAAGAAGCGAACGCCGGGCTAACCGAGTATTATCAGGCGTTGAAAAACTATGTTGAAAGCGGTAACGCTTCACCCGAAGCAGCGCAGACCTATACGCAGATGGGCCTTCAGCAGGCGAAAACCGAATATAATCAGGGCAAGACAGAGCGCCAGTCGACCATCTCAGACAATCAAACGGCATTGAATATGCTGGAAAAAGCCAATGCAAAGGATTGGAAAACCAGTAAGTTTATGCGCGAGAACGATGTTGTTGACGGAGGTGTGGTTACTCTACAACAAAACATTCAAACGGAATTTGCGAATGGTGAGCAAGCCGAACAGGACTATCAGCAGAAGTTGGTGGATATCATCAACAAAGGGACCGATGCGGCTCTCGCCGGTGTTCAAAATGGTGACAATCGTCTTTCTGGATTGCTGGATAACTACATGACGCTTGGGTTTCTGGATTCAGACCCAAACGAGATTGTTAGCAAGCTCGGAAACGACAGCGATTTTCGGCAAAAATACGCCGATGCCATCAACAGCGTTTTAGGGTCTGCCTATTCGGCAGACGAAATGGATACCAGCAATGCGAACGGACTGAGCACGTGGATCACCGCCAGCGAAGAAGCCATTAACAAACTGAAAACGGGGATTGCTGATGAGCTTGATACCGGGGACTTTAACCCCGTGGCCGAGATGCTGAAAAACTCCATGGACGGGGTTGACCTGAGTGAAATCGACACCAGCAAGCTTAGCGAAAATGTGAAGGGGCTTTTCGCTCTGTTGGATTTCGACACCACAAACGGCGAGGTAACGAAAAACATCTGGCAGGGAATGGCCAACGGGCTAACTGAAAACTACAACATTGCCGAAACCGCCATGAGCAACAGTTCGCAGAGCCTGATTCAAAAAATCAAAGACGACTGGGGTATCAAATCGCCTTCGACGGTTATGAAAGCAATCTACAAGAATGTCGTTCTGGGCGCGGAAGCAGGCATCACCGAAAATGTCGGGTTGCTGAAAACGCCGTTTCAGACCCTTGTAGATACCGATTTCCCGCAGCTTGGCAAGGATATGATGGACGCGTTGGTAACTGCCATAAACGGAAAAGCGGAATCGCTGAAAACTGCCATGGAGAATAGCGTTAAGAATGCGATTTCGGCGGCCCAGCTGAAAGCAAACAAGGGCATCAAAATACCCGTGTCGCTATTATATTCTTCGCCGTCTACAAGATCGCTCAGTCAGGATCTTGGCTTATAAGGGGGGGATATTATGCTGCTACAGTATTTCAATGACAGCGGCGAGATGCTTACGTTCGCCAACGCAACGCCGCCGGCGCCGGACATCCTGCTGACGGCTGCGGATGGATTATATGGGTATGAAAACACAGTCTACACCAGCACGCAAAACGGGCAGGATGGAAGCCGATACGAAGGAAGCAACCTATCTCCGCGCCGGATCGGGTTGACGCTGAAACTGTATAACGACGTTGTAGCCGTTCGGAAAACGATCATGCGTACGGCCAGCCCCAAAACGTTAGGGACGCTGCGCATTACTCGCGGTTCGGTTCTTCGGGATATACGCTGCATTGTTGAGAAGGTTGACACAAACGCGCAGGACGGATCTATCATGAACCTTTATCTTCTGTGCCCAAACCCCTACTGGCGGGAAGAAAGCGAGAGCAGGATAAACATCGCCACATGGGAGCCGCTGTTTTCCTACCCGCTGACCATTGAGCAGGGCGTGGGATTTATGTTTGGGCAGCGAACGGAAAAGCGTGTGATCAACGTGCGCAATGAGGGAACCGCCGGAGCGGGAATGCGGATCGTATTCACCGCGAGCAGCGATGTTGAAAATCCGCGAATATCGAACGCCATGGCCCGAACGCAGTATATGCTGGCAAAAACGATGCTGCATGCCGGGGATATCCTGACGATGCAGACGGGAAAGGGCGAGAAAAAGGCTACGATCTACCGGGCCGACGGAGGCATTGAAAGCAACGCCTATGGCCTGCTGGACATCGCCAACATTACTTTTCTGCAGTTGGCGCCGGGAGACAACTACCTGAGCTATAGCGCTGACAGCGGTGAGAATTATCTTACGGTTGCCGTATTCTACTATTCCAGCTACCTTGAGGTATAAAAATGCAAATATGGCTTTATACGCCGAAGGACCATATTCCCTGTGGCGTGATCGATTACTGCGAGTCGCCGGAAATCGTACATAGATCGATTAAACCGGGCGAGATCAGCTTCGAGTGCCCTCTGGACGACATTGCCAGCCAGATTCAAGAGAAAGCCCTAGTCTGGCCGGAAGGCGACGAAACGGCCTTTATCGTGACTACATGTAAGAAGTACACGAATGAAAATGGTGAGGAGGTTATCTCGGTCAAGGGAAAATGCCTGAAATGGATACTAAATCAGAGAGCGCTCACGCTCTCAAAGATCTATAAGGGTAAAAGCGGTGCGGTGCTGAACCAGATGCTTGCCGAGCTGCAGGGCAATCGGGCATTCCCCCGCTTTTCGTGGCAGATCGACAGCGACCTCGGCGATGATATCACCATGGAGGCCAGCCCCGGACCGTACCTGACGAACATTGAGGCGATCTGCGACGCCAGCAGCCTGACCATGAAGGTGCTCTGGGATAGCACCGAGCGAACCATGGTGCTGATGGTCACCGCAGGGGCTGACCGAACCGTAGACAACGAAGACGGAAATACCCCCATCCTGTTCGACGAGACGCTGGAAACCATGCGGAACATCGAATACACGGAAAGCATAGCGGACAGTAAAAATGTGATGTACATCACCGACGCAGACGATGTGGTGCTGGAAGTTGGTGAAACTGACGCCGCAGGATTTGAACGTTTCGAGGATTGCACCAGCGACAGCGGTGGCAAAACCGTAACCAATGCCGACGGAAGCACCACGACGCTCACGAGCGCCCAATACTACCAGAAAAAGGTAGAAGCGGCGCAGAAGGAACTGGACAAGGAACGGCCTGTTAAAAGCGCAACCGGCACCCTGCCCGCCGATGAGCAGATGGTTGCCTATAGCGTTGACTATGCACTGGGCGACATCGTTACAGTGAGAAAAGCCGGGTGGAATGTTAACGTAGATGTTCGCATCACGGAAGAGTCTTTACGCGAAAGAAACCATACGCTTACCCGGACGCTGACCATTGGAGACCCGCTACCGACCATCGCTGAGCGCATTAAAATGAGGTGATTTTATGGATATGGATAACTATTACCCTTACAACGCGATTGCCGGAGACCGTACGCACGATGCGGATGATTTGGCACGAATTATCGCGGCGGTGCTGACCAATGGGGTGATTATGATCAGCGCGACCGACCTGCAGGTGCTGGCCGCCGGAGACTTCAACATCAAGGTAAAAGCAGGAAGCTGTGTAGCTAAAGGACGATTCGGGATCAACATCGCGGATAAAACCTTCACGCTGACCGCGCCGTTTGACGGGATGGACAGAATCGACCGGATTGTAGCACGGGCTGATTACGCCAACCGGAAGACCACCCTGTTGTATCTGGAAGGTACGCCGGATGATGTTCCGGAAGCGCCGGCATTGAAAAACGACGCAGACGGGTATGATATACCGCTGGCCAGAATCGCGGTGGCCAGCAGCGCGGCTGCCATTACCCAGAGCGTGATTACAGACGAGCGGGTAATGAGCAGCGTTGCTATGCCGAATGACTTGGCGACACTGATGGCTCAGGCGCAGGACGCCTTTGACAGCTGGTTTACAACGGTACAAGCCACGCTGGATGGCGATGCGGCGGGGAACCTGCTGAACCTAATCACCGCGCTGAGTAATTCGGTGGTAAAGTACACCGAAGACATGAACCTTTCGAACGCGGATAAGGCGCGATTCAGAAAAAATATTGGAGCAGGATCGGCAAGCCCGAATTTGCTAATTAACGGTAACTTTGTTACTCCTGTTAATCAGAGAAGCAGATCGAGCGGAGTATCATACAGCACAGTCGGGACGTATTACCTCGACATGTGGAAGCTCATCGCTGGGAGCGTAAAGTGGACGCTTAACACGGGGCTGTATCTCCCAATAGGTGCAGAAATCCTGCAGTATTTTGAAATCGATTACAATGAATTGCTTGGGCAGGGATGTATGTTCACCGTTCAGGATAGCAATGGCGATTATCTTTCGATCGCAGGTAGCTTCCCGGAAGCCGTGAATGAAGCGGATGCTGAAGAAGTCTATACGTTACCCGGCGTAGGAACAATTACCTTAGGGTTTAATTATCGCGCCGGCGGTGTGATGATCAACGAACAAACTCAATACTATGTACCCTACATCAGCATTGAGACTTCTTCAGAAATCACGTTACGCCATGCAAAGCTGGAATTGGGCGAAGAAAGCACGCTTTCTTATGATAAAGCTCTTAGTTACATCAAGAGCTATCTGGCTTGTGCCAGGTACTATTGGCGGGGCGAAGTTGAAAATTCGTGCGGATATTATTTTGCTGATACCGGATGGAGCTATCAGTTTGCAGGGAGTCAGGCATACCCAGTCTTGCCCCGAATAGAACCCACCGTAACCATTTTAACAACCCCAACATATACCCGATGTTCAACGGTGAGCGTAAGCAGTAGCACGCGATCAATGGTTATTTTACGTGTTACAACAACGGGGAGCGGGCAATACAGAGCAATTTCAGGCGTATATGAAGCAAGCGCGGAATTATAAGGAGGTGGCTAGATTAATGATGGATATATTATACAAAGTTTATATCAAGGTAGACGATTTGAACCGTGTTATCGACATAAATTCGTCAGCATTTCTGCAAGACACAACTGGTTGGACGCAGATTGATGAAGGCGAAGGCGACAGATATCACCATGCTCAGCATAACTACTTGCCGAAACGCTTAATCGACGATCAAGAGCATTATCGTTATAAACTTGCAGATGGCATAGTGGTTGAACGCACCGAAGAAGAGATCTTCGCCGATGATGCGGGTGGTACCGAATGACGGCGGCAGGTTGGGTGGCCATAATCTGGCTAGGCGCGATCATTATCACGTTGGCCATAGGGTACGGCTGGGGCAGGCATAAAAAGTGACGCGAGCGGAAGCCCGCTTTTCGTTTGGAGGCGATGATATGGCAAGCGAGGCGAGAAAGCTGATCGCTTCGACAGCGGAAAGCATGGTCAGCTGGGGTTATATCTACGGCGCGACCGGCTGGATCTGCACCGAAACGCGCGTGGCGCAACAGGCGGCGCAATACCCGGCCTACGCCAGCCTGATCCGCAAGTACGGGCTGGGAAAATGGCTGGGGAAGCATTGCGTGGATTGTGCGCAGCTCACGAAGCTATGCGCAAAAGCCGCAGGCATCACGCTGCCGAGCGGCGCTACCAGCCAGTGGAACGCGGACGTGTGGGCCGAAAAGGGTACGATAGACAGTCTCCCGGAGGAATCCGAGGGGCTGTTTTTATATCGTCAGTCCGGCGGGAAGATGCAGCACACCGGCATCTGCATGGGCGACGGAACCGACATCGAGGCTCGCGGCCACGCCTACGGTGTGATCCGGCGCGAGATGGCCACCTACGGCTGGACCCACTGGGCGCGGGCCGCCGAGCCCGGAGAAACCACAAAAAATGTGATTGATTCTACAAATGATACACAGGGAGGGATTTCCGTGAGCAATCTGGCTGGGTACATCTGCACGGTAAGCAACCTGAAATCGGGTACCAGCAAGCTGAATGTACGCGCTTCCGCCGACACGGGTGCTAACAAGGTGACCACTATCAGCTCCGGCGAGCAGGTGACGTGCGTCAGCGACACGGGTACATGGGCTTACATCAAGACCGCAGGCGGCCAATACGGCTACTGCATGAGCAAGTACCTTACAACGGTCAGCGAAGCTGAGAGCGACGAGGACGACGGAGGAGGAACCGTAACCCTTACGCTAACGGAATACGAGGCAGCCACATTAAAAACGATCTTAGCTAAACTTTGAGCGTAAGGATGATGCACATTGTCGATTGAACTAACGATCCTCATTAGTGTTCTTTCTGTGGCTGCTGCAATCTACTTCGGACTATCCAGTAAGCGAAGAAACGACCGTCAGGACACCCAGCGAGAGACTGCCGATATGACCACCGTGGTTGTAAAGCTAGAAAACATCGGTAACGGGATTAATGAAATCAAAGGCGATATGCGTAACGTTCGCGATGAAGTCCGAAATCTCGGGGAGCGTCAAGCAAAAACCGAAGAGAGCCTAAAATCCGCATGGAATCGGATAAATGAAATCGTCAGGCTCAAAGGAAGCGGTGGTTAGGATAACAGTTAAAACAAAGACCAAGGCGCGCCAGCCCACTAAAAAGAAGCTTTATATCCAATGGTCGAAGATTGCCAACGCTGTAAGCGACGCTATCATTGTCGGGCTGTATCTGCTGGCGCGCACATCCATCGGCGATGCGCCGGACGATCAGCTGGCGGCGTTCCGCGGCGCGTTGGAGGCGTTGGCCTTCGTGCAAGCACTGTATTCCGGCAACAGTGTAAGCGAAAAGTATTTTACCAACAAGTATCATCTGTTTACTAGTTCGGATACCAATAGCAGTGACGATTCATCGTGCGGCTAATTCAACCTGAAAATTGAAAGGAGATTTCCCATGAAGATGCAAACCAGACGGATACTGACCCTGCTTGTTGCGCTGATGGTGTGCGCAGCGTTCATAACCCTTGGCATCGCGTCGTTCGCATCGGCTGAATCCGTAACCCAGGCAACCGCAAGCACCTTCGACGCTACGCCGATCGTCGCGGCTCTCATCGTGCTGATCGGTGTCGCGCTTGGATCGTTCCTACTGTGGCTCACGTATAAGTACATTGTACCGCTGCTGAAGGTACCGATTGTGGGCACCGTTGCCAAATGGGCCGTGGATCTCGCCGAGAAAACGTTCGGCAGCGGTAATGGCGCCGCAAAGTTCGATGCCGCTGCCGTGTTCGTGACAAAGGCGTTGAAAACGATAAAGATTAATGCCGATCAGGATCAGATCAAGGCAGCCATCATCAGCGCATGGACGGCGCTAAACCTCGCGCAGATTGCGGCGGGGATCAAGGTGGCGACCAATGATACAAGCGTAAAAACCACAGCATAATGTAAGCCCCCGCCGGGAGAGACTGGCGGGGGCTTATTTATATCTAGTTTTATGCTTCTTGATCATCGGAGAAAAATAGATCTTCTCAGCTTCTTTCCGCGCCGAAACAGCCGAAGCAAAATCTGGGAACGTACCAAGATGTATTATCTTACGCTGAAAGGTAATCTTTGCAACGTAGACAGTATACCCCGCTCGCGGGATAGCGCGAACACCGGTTACACCGCTAGTGTTCGACGATCTGAGTTTGCCCGAAGAAATTGCTTTGATCTGCGAAAGGCTTGTATGGTCAACAAAGCCAACCCGGTCGTGAATAGATGCTCGTGATGTGTCTGCGCGCACATGGCCGCAGGATGTGGTATCGCCCATAATAACGCTGCTGCTGTCTCTGTCGCATATCTTGCCGCAACTGCACCGCATATGCCACGTGCCATCGCCGTTGCTTGATAACAAAGTCAGCTCACCAAAGGTTTGCCCGATATATTTGCATTCGCCCCTTCGAGGGTTCGCTTCATTATGCTTCTTTGACCGATTTGACAATTCGATGCGGCAGGATTCGGAACAGGTAGACCGTCTGGTTTCGCCCGTCAACGACTTGCCACAAACGACGCAGCGCCTTTCGGTTTTCTGAGGCGGATGCCAGCGATTTCCCTTTGCCGGCAAAGAAAGATTTTCGTCGATGAAATACACGCCGTTGACCAACTCGGCGGGCAAAGTGCCGGTTTCGATACGATGCAACACGCTATCGCCGCTGATCCCGACTTTCCGAGCCCAATCGCGAAAATGTATCAGCGCCATTTGCGCGCCTCCTTTTCTTTCGTAAGAATCGGTACGAAATACTTTTCCTCTCCGGCCTTCCGGGCCGCGGCAGCCTCGGGGAGCGTGTTGTAGGTGCCGAGGTCGATTCGTTTACCGCAGACTTTGAGATAAGCGCGATAAGCTATGCTGCCATTCTTGCGAGCGTAAGCTTTTACGCCGGTAACGCCGCTTGTGTTGTCGGAACGCGGTTTTCCGTTAACAATGCCGCGAAGCCTCGAAAGGCTGGTGCCATCATGTATACCAAGCTGGTCTTTACAATTCTTTTTTACCAGTTCATGCTTCAGGTGGCCACATGATCTGGTGTCCCCTGAAAGAAGTGCCTGCCGGTGTACAACACAGGTTTTGCCACAGCTGCAGGTGGCCTGATATCGCGAGCCGCCAATATATTCTCCAATGGTAAGCTCGCCGAAGGTTTGCCCGGTCAGGGGCTTTCGCGGTTTCACAGCTTTTTCTCGTCGAAGCGGGAATCGGAATACGGCGCATTGCGCGGTATCAGCCAATCATGGCCGGGTTTTATCGCTTCAGGGTGCTTGCCGCGTGCGATGCGCTGACGCAGGGTATTCGTGGTTATGCCATGCGCTTTAGCATACTCGACCAACGTGACATAATCCGAGGCGACGAAGTTGATAGCGCTTGAAGAAACCTCATCCAGTTCGCCCTTACTGAGCCTTGCAACGATGTCTGCAGCCATCGCCTCGGCAGACACAGTATTGTAATACGTATAAGCATTGTATATCTCGGTACCATCAATATCAACAAAGCCGCACAGCAGGCCGCTGATCGACCATACGTGCAGGGTACCCGACGGGGTGCTGACAACGGCGTCCGGCTCGCAGCGGGCCTTCAGGTAGTTTACCAGCGCCTCCGGGGCGACCTGAGCGGCGTCGCGATACGCTGCCCCATCCTGCGAGATCTGTCCGAAACCGAATGTAAATTTCATGATTGTTCCCCTCTCTATCGTGCGTGGCCAGCGCCGCCCTTACGGGCGGCCCGGCTGATTGTTGCTGTGGTAATCAGATTGCTTTTCCATCAAAGTCGTATATGACTTCGCCGTAAACTTTGATAAAACGCCGACCGGCTTTGGTGTACTGCACCTTGTACGACCGGGTGGTTTCATCCGAGAACAACACGCTGGCGGTTTCCTTACCGGTGGTAATTATGATGATGTTCTTCATTGTGCTATCCTCCGGTTCGGCGCTCTTTGTCGCCCGCAACCTTCTTTCTGTATCTATATTACTGCGATATCGCAGTAATGTCAAGAGAATTATAAAAAAATGTTGAAAAATATCAACGAATCGCGCAAATGAGTATTATATTTGTCGCCTATATGTTGCCTATATATCAGAATTCGGCAAGATAGAAGAGCATAAAGAAACATAGATAAAACCCGCTGCAAATCCTTATGCAGCGGGCTTTTGGCGGAGAAGGAGAGATTTGAACTCTCGCGGCACTCATCGCACCCTACTCCCTTAGCAGGGGAGCCCCTTCGGCCACTTGGGTACTTCTCCATGCGGCAGAATAACCAGTTTATTCTGTTTCGAAAAGGTTGTCTGGCGGAGAGAGAGGGATTCGAACCCCCGGTGCCTTTCGGCATCACTGGTTTTCAAGACCAGCGCCTTCAACCGCTCGGCCATCTCTCCCCATTTCGGAACCAGCGAACAAAATTATAACAAAGTATTCCTATAAAGTCAATCAAAAAATGCGCTTTCTACGCTGGATTTCTGTATTTTACAGCGGTATTTTTCTATCTGTCCAGACCTTGATAAAGTTGTCGGCACAATGTACCTCTTACTCGTTCATCGCCCGGCTTTCTCCCCGCTTAATCCAACGAATCGCCAATTCCATCCAGCCTGCATTGTCCGGCGAAAGCTGGTTCTCGTCCTCCGCGGTTGTTTCGTCGCACAGGGATAATCCGTGCGTACCGTTTTCATATAAATGCATTTCAAAGGGAATGCCCACTTTTCGAAGCGCGGCTGCAAAAAGCATCGAATTTTCCACCAGTACGGTTTCGTCGTCTACCGTATGCCACAAGAATACCGGCGGCGTCATCGGGCTTACCCGCTTCTCCAGCGAAAGCGCGTCCACCATCGTCCGGCTCGCGTTCATGCCCAGCAAATTGTCCCGCGATCCTTCGTGGGTATACTCCCCCATCGTAATCACCGGATAGCATAGCAGCATCCCATCCGGGCGCCAGTCCTTGCCCTGTTCAGTACCAAACAAGTGCGAGAAAACAGGCTCGTCCCATAATGTTCCGAGCGTTGCGCACAGGTGCCCGCCCGCGGAAAAACCCATAACGGATATCTGGTTCGCATCCACAGAAAATTCATCCGCGTTCCGGCGTACAAGCCGTACTGCCGCCGCCAGTTCCAAGGCAGCGCTTGGGTACCTTGAAGGCGCAACGCTGTACTGCAGCACAAATGCGTGTATGCCTGCCGCCAACAGCCGCATTGCAATCGGTTCCGCCTCGCGATCCGATTTAAAACGATACCCGCCGCCCGGGCAGATAATAACCACCGGCCGCACGGCGTTGCCCGGCAATTCCGGGCTTTCGTCCAGCAAATAGGCGTAGAGCATAGGCTGGTATCCATCCTGTTCCGCCCCAACTTTACGGTAATCCAAGTTCAGTTGAATTTCCTTGTAACGCAAAGTCAATCATCCTTCTTCACAGTGCCGGAGAGGTCCGGGGCCTGTGTTCATCGTTTCGATCCCAAACAGCCTACTAAACAAACCCTTTATTGGACGTTGCACTTACCCTGACATATCCACAGGGATTTGCCGTTATGCAGTCGCGCCGGTTACCGTAAAAGCCGCCAAAGAACAGCTGTCAACAAAAGCGGGTATGAAAAGGTTAAGCGCGAATGCCTGCGTAACGACATTCGCGCTTTTAAGGTCCTATTCCTTCCGGTATTGGCCGTGCTTTGAAGATCTTTATGTTACGGCTGCGGCGTTTCCCGCATGCACAGGTAGCTCAACGGCAAGCTTACAGCCGCGGCAATAAACTGAATGGTTTGCCATTCGTTGCGAATAAACTTCAAGGCGTCCGCTGCGTATTTCATCCACTGCACGCCCAGAATCATCATCTGCTGTTCGTCCGCATTCTGCACCACCTGCGCCGCCTGCCGCACCGCGGGGATCAGCGTCAGGATCATCAGCAGCATCGGCACGCCCACGATCACAAAAATCGTAAGCCCCCGGTTTCGGCGCAGACAGCAGCCAAACAAGTAAAACAGGCTTGTCCATTCCACCACATACAGTATATAGCTCGGCAGCGACGCTAATGCGCTTTGCAGCGACTGGGCAAACATTTCGCTGCCCTTCAGTTCTCCGAAAAATTCCTGAAATACGTACCGGTTCGGCATCGTATTGGCCATCGCCATCGTAAGTCCGCCCATCAGGATACTCAGCAGCAGCGTGCCGATCAGAAACGCGATCATTCCGCCCCAAAGCGACAGCAGATTGCCCAACCATACCGAGAGCCGGGAGGTGCCGAACCGCAGCAGGAAGCGCGTGGAGCGGTGGGCGGCTACAACCGCGCAAATCAGCGCGACCACCATCGTAACACCCAGATCGGCGTATGCGCCCGTATAGGTGTAATCCGTGTCAAACACCAGCGGCGTCAGGAAGGACAACACCTGCGAGACCAGCAGGATCAGCAATACCCATGCGACGGTACGGCCCAGCGATTTCCAGTGGTATCGGATTACGCCGCCGAAGCGTGCGCTTTGCCACCAGTTTGGTTCAAGCGTTTGTTGCATGGCGCTCCGCCTCCTTTTCTTCCGTCAGAAACACAAACAGTCTTTGCAACCCCATGGGCGCGGTGCGCACGCGCGTATCGGCCTCGATGCGTGCCTGATCCTCCGGTGTGTTCAGTTTGATGTGGCGCACAAGCGAACCCGCCGTATCTTCCTCTTTCAACACCGTCAATCCCTGCGTTAGCTCCCGCACGGCTTCCGGTTCACCGGAAACGCTCAGGTATCCCTTCTGCAGCGTTTCCACCGTGCCCGAGCAGAGCATGTGGCCCGCGTCGACCATTACGGCGTAGTCCAGCGCGCGGGCGACCTCGTCGATCAGGTGGGTGGAAACGAGGAATGTCCGTCCGGGATGGCGGCGTTTTTCCTCCAGCAGCAGGTCGTAAAACCGTTCGCGAAGCACGGCGTCCAACCCCAGACTGGGTTCGTCAAACACGGTCAGCTCCGCGCCGCTGGCCAGACCCACGCACAGCATCAACCCCGTTTGCATGCCGCGGCTGAAGGTACGCATTTTTTTCTTCATCGGCAGATCGAATCGCCCTACCAGTTCGCGTGCATACTCGTCGTTCCAGAGTGGAAACAAACCTCGGCACACAAAAAAGAGATCGCTGATCTTCCGCAGCCTGCCAAAGTCCGGTGTATCGCCGATGATGCACAGTTTTCCCAGCGCCCGCGCATGGTCGTACACTTTTTCTCCGTCAATGGTCACTTCACCCGCGTTGGGCCTCAGCATTCCGCTGACAATGCGCAGCAGCGTGCTTTTGCCCGCCCCGTTGCGCCCCAGCAGCCCGACAATTGCCCCCTTGGGAACATCCAGGCTCAACCCGTCCAACGCTTTTGTATCGCGGAAGCGGCGGCTGACTCCGTTTACACGCAGCAACAGGCTCTCATCCCTTGGTTGGGCAGAGGCCGTAACATTCGCCTGCATATCGTTACTCCTATCCATCCATTTTTCTTCGCATCAGCGAATATGTTTATTATACTCGCGGGTGAATACTTTGTATAGCAAACGCGTCCAAAAGCCGCGCATTGCCCGTTCACCTCCGCGAATCATGGTTTCAAACACGGGTACGCTGTCGCTTACCGATCCAGCTCTTCAACAGGCATCCCTGTAAGGCAGGCATCTAAACCGCTCCTCCTTCATACAGTTCCATGTACTGCAAAAAACCGGCAGCCTGCGAGTAAACGCTTGTAGGCTGCCGGTTTTTATTCCGCTCAGGGTTATTTTACAATCAGGTTGCACAGTCTTCCGGGCACGAAGATCAGTTTCACCAGTTTACGGTCGCCCACAATATTTTTGATTTCGGCACGGTCAGGCAGTTCCTTCTGCGCCTGTTCGTTGGTCAATTCAGGGTTGATTTTGATGTGCCCGCGCACCTTGCCCATCACCTGCACGGCAATTTCGATCTCGCTGCGCTTCATGGCGTCTTCGTTGTACGTCGGCCACGGTTCATAGGCTATCTCGCTGCCGAAGCCCATTTCCTCCCACATTTCCTCGCAGATGTGCGGGGCTACCGGAGCCAGCAGCAGGATCAGCGTTTTCAGCTCGTCCTTCGTGCAGCCGTCCGCCGCGTAAAACTCGTTGACCAGCGTCATCATGGCGGCGATCGCCGTGTTGTACTTCATGGCCTCGTAATCGTCGCCAACCTTCTTGATGGTTTCGTGCACTACGGGCGTAAGCGCCTTCTGATACCCCTTGCCATCCTTGATCATGTCCATCAGGCGCCACATACGCTCCAAAAAGCGGCGGCAGCCGCGCGCGCCGTTGGTGCTCCACGGAATAGCCTGGTCGAACGCACCCATGAACATTTCATACAGACGCGTCGCATCCGCGCCGATCTCCGCGATACAATCGTCGGGGTTGATAACATTGCCGCGGGACTTGCTCATTTTCTCGCCGTTTTCACCCAGGATCATCCCGTGGCTGGTGCGCTTCTGATAGGGTTCGGGGCAGGGCACCGCGCCGATATCGTAAAGGAACTGATGCCAGAACCGGCTGTACAGCAGATGCAGCGTGGTATGCTCCATGCCACCGTTGTACCAGTCCACATTCATCCAGTAGTCCATCGCTTCGGGGGAAGCAAGTGCCTGATCGTTGTGCGGGTCGCAGTAACGCAGGAAATACCAGCTGGAACCGGCCCATTGCGGCATGGTGTCGGTTTCCCGCTTGGCGGAGCCGCCGCACACGGGGCAAACCGTGTTTACCCACTCGGTCATCTTGGCCAGCGGGCTTTCGCCGGTATCGGTCGGTTCATAGTTTTCCACATTGGGCAGCAACACCGGCAGCTGGTCTTCCGGCACGGGCACGGTACCGCAATGCGGGCAATGCACCACCGGAATCGGCTCGCCCCAGTAGCGCTGGCGGCTGAATACCCAGTCGCGGAGCTTATAGTTGATCTTTTTATCGCCGAGGCCTTTTTCTTCCAGCCAGGCGATGATCTTCTTCTTCGCGTCCGCCACTCGCAGGCCGTTCAGGAAATCGCTGTTCACCAGCACGCCGTCCTGCACGTCGGTGTAGGCTTCTTTTTCGATGTCCCCGCCCGCGATCACCTCGATGATGGGCAGGTTAAACACTCTGGCAAACTCATAGTCGCGCGTATCATGCGCGGGCACGGCCATAATCGCGCCAGTGCCGTAGCTCATCAGCACGTAGTCGCTGGCCCAGATGGGGATTTTCTTGCCGTTGACGGGGTTTACGGCGTAAAGGCCCTTCATTTCAACGCCGGTCTTTTCCTTGTTGAGCTCGGTGCGCTCGAAATCGCTCTTGCGCGCCGCCACTTCCCGGTAGGCGACCACCTCGTCGAAATTCTGAATACTGTCTTTGTATTTATCAATGAAGGGGTGTTCGGGGCTCACGACCATGTAGGTCGCGCCAAAAAGCGTATCCGGCCGGGTGGTGAACACGCGCAATTTGTCCTCGGCGCCCGCGATAGCGAAATCAACTTCCGCGCCCTCGCTGCGGCCGATCCAGTTGCGCTGCTGCACCTTAACCTTCTCAATGAAATCCACGGTGTCCAGCCCGTCCAGCAGCTTCTGCGCATAATCGGTAATGCGCAGCATCCACTGGCTTTTCACCTTGCGCACCACTTCGCCGCCACAACGCTCGCAAACACCGTTGACTACTTCTTCATTGGCGAGGCCGCACTTGCAGCTGGTACACCAGTTGATGGGCATTTCCGCCTTGTAGGCCAGCCCGTGCTCCAGCATCCGCAGAAAAATCCACTGCGTCCATTTGTAGTATTTGGGGTCGGTGGTATCCACCTCGCGCGTGTAATCGAAGGAAAAGCCCAGCTTTTGCAGCTGCTCGCGGAAATGGTGAATATTGATCTGCGTGATGATGGAAGGATGTTCGTGGTTCTTAATGGCGTAGTTTTCCGCCGGAAGGCCGAAAGCGTCGTACCCGATGGGATACAACACGTTATACCCTTCCATGCGGCGCTTACGGGCAATGATATCCATCGCCGTGTAGCTGCGGGGATGCCCCACATGCAGCCCCGCGCCGCTGGGATACGGGAACTCGATCAGGCCGTAAAACTTAGGTTTATCGGACGGGAAAACAGCGTTAAACGTGCCTTCGTCCGCCCATTTCTTCTGCCACTTCTTCTCAATGCTGTCCGGGTTATACGCGGGATGCTGATCCTGATACATGCTGCAAACTCCTTATCTTAACGCTGCGCAATAGGAAACGGTTGACGGCTGCAACTTCATAGTCGTTCCAATAGGGCGATTCCGTCATCCATACGGCGTAGCGTCTCCTGTTTGCCAAGCAGGTAGGCGATCTCGGTAGCGCCGCCCGGGGTGTTCTGCTGACCGCTGATCGCGATGCGTACCGGCCACATCATCTGCCCCGTTTTCAGCTCGTTTTGCTGGGCAAGCGTCATCAGGCATTCCTTGAGCGGTTCCTCTGTAAAATCTTCCAGTTCCGCCAGCGCCGGTCGCGCGAGTTTCAGCGCTTGAAGGCTGATGGCCGGATCGGTTTTCATTTTTTTATGGGTATAGATTTCCGCGTCATATTCCGGCAGTTCCGCCAGAAAGCGCACCATCTCCGGCACACGGTTGAATACTTCTGTGCGTCCCTGCATCAGTTCGGCCAAACGTCGGTAGTCGATGCCTTTTCCTGCCAGCACTTTGTCGAACCAGGGTGTGGCCGCTTTCAGGTACTCCTCAAAGTCCATCTTCTTGATGTACTCGCTGTTGAACCACACCAGCTTATCCATGTTAAAGATAGCCGGGGACTTGGAAAGCCCGTCCACGTCGAACGCATCCACCAGCTCGGCAAGCGTGAAGAATTCGCGCTCTTCCTTGGGACACCAGCCCAACAGCGCGATAAAGTTGATGATCGCGTCCCTCACGAAGCCCTGTGAAAGCAGGTCTTCAAAGCTGGGATCGCCGTAGCGTTTGGAAAGCTTGCGCGTCGCGTCCTTCATAACCACGGGCAGGTGGATATAGACGGGCGTTTCCCAGCCGAACGCTTCGTACAGCAGATTATATTTGGGCGTGGAACTTAAATACTCGGTGCCGCGCATCACGTGGGTGATCTTCATCATATGGTCGTCCACCA
>JAQUXV010000116.1 GCA_028692205.1 Eubacteriales bacterium | reverse complement strand
GGCAAAGCGTCGTCTAGCCAACGACGTGGATTTTTTTACCCTGCCCGACGAGGCGATCAGCGCGCTGTACGGTGCAGGCGACAGCCATAACGCCGCGCTATGCCCCTATTGCGGCGCGGTGCTGCCCGATGGGGATGCACTTTTACAGCATATTGCCGACGCGCACCAGACCCACCAGCCGTGAGCGACGGCCGCCGTCTGTTGTATCACCATGCGGGATTGGCCTTTTACAGCCGGTTCCGCTTTTTGTTAAAATTCGTTGAACCGCGCAGCTTCTTTCCGCGGTGAAGGAGACGTACTATGGCCAATCTGATGATAACCGGCAAATGTAACCTCGATTGCCCCTATTGCTTTGCTTCCGATTATGTGGAAACCGAAGCACCGCAAATGGACGAGGCTACGTTCCGGCGCGCGCTGGATTTTGCCATGTCCGGCAGCTATACGCGCTCGGTCGGCATCGTCGGGGGCGAACCGACAACGCACCCGCAGCTCGCGCGTTTTCTGGAGATATTGGATGCCGACCCACGGGTAAAACGGGTAACCCTGATGACTAACGGCACGCAAATTTCTACGATTGCCGATATTCTTGCCCGCAGTCAAAAGATCATCGCGCTGATCAACTGCAACGCTCCGGGCGTTGTCCCAGCGGCTGCCTATCGAAAAACGCGGGAAAACATCGGCGGGATGCTGAACGAGCTTAACATGCGGGGCAGGCTTACGCTGGGCATCAATCTGTTTAGTCCGGAGATGGATACCGGCTATATCGTCGATTTACTGCGGGAATACAATCTTCGGGAACTGCGCACGTCGATCGTCGTGCCCGCCAAGCGCTGCCAAACCGAGCTGGACGCGCTGGCCTATTTCCGCTCCATGAAAGCCTGCGTTCGGGACTTGTTTTTCCAGCTGTTCGCCATCGGCGTCGCGCCGTTTTTCGATTGCAACGTTATGCCCGACTGCCTTTGGGCGGACGAAGCGGATTTTCTGCACGCCATGCGGGATATGCTCAAGGGGACGGCCAATGTGCTCGCCGGCGAAAGCCGCTGCTTCCCAGTGGTGGACATTTTGCCGGATCTGACGGCGGTGCGCTGTTTTGGATTGAGCACGCAAACCGTGCAGCGTATAGAG
The DNA here is from genome assembly GCA_028692205.1 of Eubacteriales bacterium. Next base: position 6,779 of record JAQUXV010000116.1, on the reverse strand, counting down.
GACTATGCCACACTGGACGAGCTGTGCGGCTACTACTGGCGCACGGTGGATTGCTACGCCTGCAACACCTGCTCGTCCGGCGAGTGCGTTGATTGCAAGCAACGCCTGCATGGGCAGTGCGCCGGGGGCTGCCTCGCCTTCAAATGGGAGCAGATTGAACGCGAGCGCACTTATGCGGACACGATTGCGCGCGAAGCGGAAAGGCGGAAGCCATAATGGGAAAAAAGCTTACGTTGCTGCTTGCCCCGGAGGAATATGCGTTTTTTGGCGGCGGGTTTATCCAGGCCCGTCCGCTGCCCCTCGCGATCGGCGTGCTGCAGGGCGCGCTGCGGGCTGCCGGGCACTGCGTTACCTCGTTTGATCTCAGCCCGATTTTGGAGCGCGAAAGTGATTCGGAGAAGTGGCTGTTTCTTTATGATGTGAACGGCGTATTGGAAAGCCTGCGGCACGGCGGCGACGGCCCGTTGAGCTCGCAGCTGGATGCACTGCTGGACGCCACCGACGTCGAAACCTGCGACGCCGCCGGCGTATCCATCGGCGCGAACTGCTCCATCTTCGAAATGCACACCGGGCTGCTGCTTGCGGCGCGCATCATCTCGCGCTACGGCAAGCGTGTCGCGGTCGGCGGCGCAAACGCCGATCACCTGATGCAGTTTTCCGGCATGTACCATACGCTGCTCAAAGCGGTTACCGAATTGGGCGTTACCTTGCTTGTCGGTCCCGGCGACGAGAGCCTGCCCGCGTTTCTGGAGGGCGTTCCGGCCGAAAGCCTGCCCGGCGCGGTGCGTATGGAAAATGGGGTTCCGTTGCGCAACGCAGTTTCCAAACCCAGCTTTATCTGTCCCGATTTTGATGGGCTTCCGCTCGCGCCCTATGCGGTTACCCTGCGGCGCATGGCCGACCCCGAAAAGGAAAAGCGCGCGGCGGAGCGCCAGCTTTTCGGCGTTTCAATGCCGCGTTCACAGGCAATCAGCACCCGCAACGCATCGCTTCCCCCGTTTCTGAAACGCAGCGCGCTGGTGCTGCCCTACTACTTCAACAACGGCTGTGTGTTCAACTGCGCCTTTTGCGTACAAAGCCGTGAGGACTGGACGCCGTTTTGCAGCATGCAGCCGGAAGCCGTCGTGCGCGATTTGAAGATGCTGACCGAAAAATATAATACGCCGTATGTGCGATTTTTTAACAACGCGTTCAACCTCTCCCCCCGCTTTGCACGGGAATTCTGCACTATTGCGAAACGGGAAGACCTGCACATACTTTTCAGCGATTGCGGCCGTTTCAACGGCCTGACCCGCGAGGACGCCGTTCACCTGTACGAGGCCGGATGCCGTAAGCTGGTGTTCGGGCTGGACAGCGCAAGCCCGGCAGTGCTGAAGATGATCGATAAACAGCTGGATCTTGATCAGGTCAAAAACGGGCTTCTTTTCTGCCGGGAAGCCGGAATTGAAACAGAGCTGGAAATCATCGTCGGAATGCCGGGAGAGGGTTGGCAGGAATTTCAGGAGTCCTACGATTTTGTCGCCGCGTTGGTCGGCGAAGGGTTGGTATCCCACCTGAATGTCAACCGATACTTTGTACTGCCCGCATCGCGTTTCGGCCAATATCCCGAACGCTACGGTATCGCGCTGGAAACCCTGCCCGAAGCGTACCATCGGAAGGCGGCGCAGGAAAAGGAGTTGTTTTTGGCCTTTCTGCACCCCGACGGAATGGAGCATCTACCGATGCGCGTAGACCCGATTCGTTATTATGAGCCGGGCAGGCGGACCGCCGAGCAAATCATAGAGGATAATTTGGCAAAGTATCGGCAAATGCGTTCGCTCACACCCGGCACCTGAGCGGTAAAACAGCTGTAATGAACCGTCCGTTATTTACAAAAAGCCATGGAGCGTTTGATTGCTCCATGGCTTTTTGTTCTGATCTACTTTTCTCCGGCTATTATTGGTCGCGGTAAACCTGCTTTACACACCGTTCGGTAAACGGTGGCCACCGGCATAATACATCATTCGGTAGACGCCGGGCTAAAGTCTTATCATGCCGGTCAACCAGCCGCGCATCCCCTTCGTAAATATTTCAACAGCCGCGCTGTTCCCCCGGCTTTTCCCACTCGAAAATACATCCACCATAACCACCGCCACGCAATTGACATGTCTCCTATTTAGAGCTGAATGTTCTTATTGCCGTCGGCAAACTTCGCCAGCCAGTCTACCGATTCCCGAAAATGATCGGGCACCTTCTCAAACGACCACGAACAGGAGAAGAGCGCTTCTCCCGTCAGATACAGCGGCAGCCGCGAGCTAAACTCCTTTGACAGAAACGCAGCTTCCCGATAGCCCTTCATAAAAGCCGACGCGCGCTGCGGCTGATCACCGAACTCCGCGCGGCACAGGCAGGCAAGCTCAAGCTCCACGTTGCCTTCATGCGCCAGTTCAAAATCAATCACGCCTGTAACATGATCGTTTTCGACCAACACATTGCGGGTTGAAAAATCCCCGTGGCAGGTTCCCATAGGTAATACGGCAAAGCGCTCGGGCTGTGCCTGCGCGATCAGCAGCTCCACAGCCGCGGCAATAGCGCGTTTGTCTCGCTCCTCGCAGGGCTGCTTTACCGCGGTCTCAGCACAAGTGCGGCAATAGGCCAACCACTCCGCCAGCCACGCTCCGCCGCCAAGCGGCACCGGCGCATGGAACGCGCCGAGCAGGCGGCCAATCTGATGCCAGATTTCCATACTCGCATCGCCGGGAACCGGCACGCCGGGCAACCGTTCGCTAACAGTATAGGCACGGCCCGCCACCTTTCCAATGCGCTGGGTAACGGGCGCGTTTACGCCGCGTTCGCGCGCCAGCGCCGAATACTTCTGCTCGGCACGCGCATGCGCCCCGGCGTCGATCCCGTCGCAATCGCCGTATAGCTTGACAATTTCATTACCAGCGGCGAATACGGCGTGCCGGTTCAGCTCCGTGTGGCCGATTTCGCGGCAGTTTTCCGGTTCATAGCCCAGCAGCCGCAAAACTTCTGCGTCTTCGTTTTTCATAACATTTCTTCGAACAGCGCCTGTAGTGCCGCCTGATCGGCCGGGTTCAGCGCCATCCTCTCCTGCACGCGCCGCTGGCGGCGGCAAAGCACCTCGAAGCGGCAGGTGTTTTGAATGCCGCAATGCCCGCAATCAAAGCACACCGGCCATTCTGCCCGGCGGAAGCGCCAGTTTATCGCCGCTTCGGCAAGCTCCGCACCGTAGCGGGTCGATAGCTTTGCCAGCACAGACTCCTTCATTTCACCTTGATCGCGCAGCTTCCAACCTTCGCGCATGGCTATGCACAGTAATCGCGGCGCAGCCTGCGACGCGTCGCTGTTCAAATACTCATCCATTTGTTCAGCCGCGTCCGCGTACAGCCCTACGCATCCGTACAGCACAGCGGCAAACGCGTGGCGGTTGCGGGCAAACGGCGGGGTATTTTCACGGGCGAGAAACCATTTTTCAGGCTGGAATTCGTCGGTCAGGCAGTTTGCCTCCGCCTCTTTCAGCGCGTTGGCCAGCCGTTTCAACGCTTCTTCATCCGCATCGGGCAGGTCAAGCAATGTTCGCTGCTCCCGCACAAGGCCGGACCACGAAAGAAGATCGTTCATCCGGGGCATGTCAAACACAAAATCTATTTCGCTCAAACCCGGAATAAATGCGATATACGCCGGGAAGCCGAGGTTTGCGTTGTCCCGCACAAACAGCCGACGGCCCAGCCCATTCAGCAACCGCATAAGGTAATCAAAATCGTCCTCATCCGATTCGGAAATCGGATGTGCAAAACCGGCGAACGGTTCTCCCGGTTCACTTACGCAATCCGGCCATGCGCCGAAACCGCTGGAAACCGATTCCGTAAAATGGCCGTAATAATGGGCTTTTTGCGTATGATCGGCATCAGCGCCCGGTTTTCGCCCGATGCCGCCCGCGTGGTAGCGGCGTTCGTTGTCCTCAGGGCGGCCCTGAAACAGCTCCGTCAGGCAGCGTTCCAGCGCGGTGATCGGCGAAGGATCCGCCCCAAGATGAAACGCCTGCGTTCCGTCCTGTCGGATCAGCCTCAGCCCGATTACCGGCAAATTCCGCCCCATGGCACAATCCCGAATTTCATATTCCATGCCTGCTTCCCGCATAGCCTCGAGGCGTTTCAGGATTTCCGTTCCCGCAAAAACAGACGGCGGCACAATCGGCGGCGGTGTATTCTCCTCGTACAGCAGCCGAATCGCGTATCGTTCCAGTATTTCGGAAACACCCTGTATCAGTGCTTCGCGCGGCGTGTTGCCCGCGCACATGCCGTTGGTGCCGCAAACACTCCACAGAAGCTCCATCGGCAGCAGCCGCGTTCGCTTTTCGGCAACGGAATAGAACGGTACGCAGGGCGTTTTTTCGCCCTCAACAACACGCGCCAGCAGCTCGGGCACGTCTCTTTCCGCTATGCCAAACATCTCCGCGACAACGTCCCCGCACGCCTCCGCCGCTTCGGCAGGCGTCAGCCAGCGCTCATCCGGCGCAAACTGAAACAGCAGCTCGGCACCCTGCTCCGCCATCGTGCGCCGAAACCGTTCTGGGGTCGTCGCAACCGGTTCCTGCATCGCAAATCTGCGCTGGCGCATCGGGAACAGCGCGCCGTTTTGCAGCCGTTCCAGCAGCTCACCGTATGCGCTCGCCAGCGCATAGCGCGCGTTCATCCCTTTGCCGTTTGTGCCCACCTGCAGCTCCGCAACATCCTCATCCCCCAGCCATACGCGGCAGCAGGCCACGCCTGTGGCTGAAAAACGGTAATGCTGTTCCAGCGTAAACAGATCACACTGGTTAAGAATCTCGCGGGCGTGGTTGATGGTTTCCAACGGCGGCAGCGTTTTATAGGCTTTATCGCGTCGAATGTTGCTCATTGCGGGTTTTCCTCCATAAACAGGCGCTCCGCTTCCGCAAAGCGCCGTCTCCACCCCTGTCGGTACATGGTACAGGCGTTCGGGTCTGGGCCGTCAAGCGAGCCGCCCTCGGTAAGCGCATAGGCGCGGCACCCCATGCCGCACTCGGCAAAGTGTTCGCAGGACGCGCATTCCGGGTTTTTTGCCAGCCGCGCGAACCTTGCTTCCCGGCAGAAATCGGCCAGCAGCGACGTTTGCAGCACCTCTGTCAGCTCCCGCTCGCGCAGGTTAGGCATCCGGCTTGCGACAGCCGTGCCTGTAAAGCCGGGGCACGGCAGCAGGTTCCCATCCGGCAGGAGAAAAATGCGTTCCCGCGTATCGGCGCACTCCAGCGTTTCGGGTGTATAACACACGTGTTCGTGCTGGGGCGGAGCATACGCGGGCCGCGCTTCGTAGAACGATTCCAGCAGCATGTTGATCGGCTTGCCATCCTCCAACCACAACCGCTGCAATTTCAAGAAAGCTTCTCCCATTTCCTCCGTGGTCAACGCCGCAGCACCGCCGTGCCACATTCCCGCCGTTTGCGCCCGGCTGACCATCCACGTGGAAACGCCGATCGTTTTCAGCTTTTCATACGTCGGCAGAAGCGAATCAATATTCTCCCGGCTGAAAATGGAGGTGACCGCCGTTAAAAAGCCCTCGAACACACACAATTCGATTGCGTTCAGCGCGGCTTTCTCCGCCCCGGCAACACCGCGCATCCTGTCGTGACAATTCAGCCCGTCGAAGCTGATTTGGAAAGCCGGTTTTTGCCCCGTCTCGCGCAGCAGGGCCGAAAAAGACGCATCCAACAGCATTCCGTTTGTGACAATTTGATTGATTGTGATGCCGTTATCGCTCAGCAGGGCGACCAGCGGCCGGATATCGGGGTGCAGCAGCGGTTCGCCGCCCGTAAGCGAAACAAACGCCGCGTTTGCCCGCACAAACTGGTTAACCAGCCGCGTAAGCGCCGCCCAATCCGGTTGGGGATATTTGCCCGCGGGCGCTTCCATAAAACAATGCCTGCAATTGAGGTTGCAATGTCCGGTGATCGCCCAGTGAACCTCGCGCAGGTAGGGGCCGTCGGTTTTCCGGGGTTGTTGGAACGGCGTCAGGTGCGCGCCTTGCTCGCAGGCTTCGGCATAGCCCTGCCGTATCAACTCACGCAGGATCGCCCGTTGGCTGTTGGTGAAAGCGTAACTTTCAAAATCGGATTGGGCATCCAACCCCATTAAAACGGGCCTCGCCTCCGCGGGCAGTTCCTGCACGCGAAAAAGCAGCCTGTCCCCCATTCCCGCGGCATCACCCCAGCAGCGCGGCATATACCGTTCGGCGGCGCGTGCGAAAAGCGGCATCACCGCACCTCCCCGTCCAGTTGACGGGCATAATCATGAAAATCCGCCATATAACCGCCCCGGTACAGGCGGCAGCAAACCGGATCGTTCAGCATAGAATCGCCCCGCGTAAGCATGGCCGACACACGGCAGCCCGATCCGCAATCTTTGAAGTAATCGCATGTCCGGCAAGAGTCGTTATAGGCCCGCACCGCCCCTTTTCGCAGGTCGCAAATCCCGCGCAGCGCAGGCGAATCCCACGCGTCGCAAAGCGGGGTTTGCAGTAAGTTGGGCATGTTGGCCGATACGGTGCTGCCCGTATAGCTTCCGCAGGGCACCAGCACCGCATCCGGCGTAACATACGGCAAGCAGTTTGCGCTTGCGCAGTCAAAGCTGGTGTCGGTAAAGCTGGCTTCCATCCCGCGGAACGCGACTCCGTCCCGATGGTAGTGCCCCAGCCGCCAAAGCATCATATCAAACGGCCTTCCCATCTCATGCCAGTGTTTCAGCACGCCTTTCAGCGCG
>JAQUXV010000115.1 GCA_028692205.1 Eubacteriales bacterium | reverse complement strand
AGAGCGCAGCCGCGAGGGTAACGATCTGCTGACCGAGATGACCAATTCGGGCGTCATCAAGAACACGGCGCTTGTGTTCGGGCAGATGAACGAGCCGCCGGGAGCCCGTATGCGCGTGGCTATGACGGGGCTTACGCTGGCGGAATATTTCCGTGATGTGAAAAAGCAGAACATGTTGCTGTTCATTGATAACATTTTCCGCTATATTCAGGCAGGCAGCGAGGTATCCGCGCTGTTGGGCCGCCTGCCCAGCGCCGTGGGTTACCAGCCGACGCTGGCGACCGAGGTGGGCGAATTGGAGGAACGCATCGCGTCCACCAACGACGGTTCCATCACCTCCGTGCAGGCGGTTTATGTGCCTGCCGACGACCTGACGGACCCGGCTCCAAGCGCTATCTTCTCTCACCTCGACGCAACGACGGTGCTCAGCCGTTCCATTTCCGAAATCGGCATCTATCCGGCGGTTGATCCGCTGGACAGCTCCAGCCGCATTCTGGACCCGCTGGTAGTCGGGCAGGAGCATTATCACGTTGCTATGCGCGTACAGGAAGCTTTGCAGCGTTATCGCGAACTTCAGGACATCATTGCCATTCTCGGCATGGACGAGCTGAGCGAGGAAGACCAGAAGATCGTGCTTCGCGCGCGCAGGCTGCAGCGTTTCCTGAGCCAGCCGATGTTTGTTGCCGAGGTGTTCAGCGGAATTCCGGGACGGTATGTGAAACTGGAGGACACCATCGCATCCTTCAAGGCGATTGTGGACGGCGAAGCGGACGACCTGCCGGAGGATGCCTTCTACATGGTTGGCGATCTGGAGGACGCGCGCAGAAAGGCCAAGGAACTGGAGGCGAAGTAAATGGCCAAAACGTTCCATTTAAGTATATTGACTCCTGAACACGAGTTTTATAACGGCGAAGTGGAAATGGTGAACGTATGCGCGCTGGATGGCGAGATGTGCGTTCTGCCCGGCCATGCGCCTACGGTGGTAAGCCTTACGGAAGGCGAGTTGACCCTGCGGGACGATCAGGGCGCCACACGCTGGGCGGCTGCATCGGACGGGTTTATGACGATTACACAGGACGAAACAGTCGTCATGCTGCAGTCCGCCGAATGGCCGGAGGATATCGACCGCGTGCGCGCCGAACGCTCGGAGGCGAAAGCCAAGGAAGCGCTGCTGCAAAAACAGGATCGGCAAAGCTATATGATGAACCAGGCAATGCTGCTGCGCGCGATGACGCGTTTGCGCGTTACCGAGAAGCACAAGGTGAAATAGCCGGGTCGCATCATGCGGCATTCAACGCCGATGATGCGGTACCCGGCCCCTTTCGTCGACCGCCGCGATGAACGGCGGCCTTTTCGCAGGAGGAGGCCTGTTGTGGAACACAGAGCATGGGTAAGCCGATACCGTGACGAGTTGAAGGGAATTGCGATTCTCTGGGTCGTGTTCTTTCATTCGCAACTGGTTCTTGGCGGGCAGTGGGATCTGCTCCGCCAGCTTGGCTACGGCGGTGTGGATATCTTCTTCTTCCTGATGGGCTCGGGGCTGTATCACTCTCTGCAAAAAAGTACGGACCTGCGCGGATATGTTTCGCGCAGGCTTTGGCGTATTCTGCCCGCCTATCTCCCGCTGCTGCTGGTATGGATGGCGGCGATGTATCCCACTTACAACCTTACCGTAACCGAAGCCATTCGCGGGGTGGCGGGAAACCTGACCATGACGGGCTACTGGTTGGGAACGCCGAAGGTCTACAACTGGTTTGCAAACGGTCAGTTTTTCTTTTTGCTGATCGCGCCGGCTTGCTATGCCGTATTAATAAACGGAAAAAAACCGCTTCTTTCGCTGGCAGCGCTGATGGTGCTGGCGGGCCTGATCGGGCTTGCCTGCATTGGGCAGGACCAGATGATGGGGGCTTCTCGCCTGCCGGTGTTCCTGCTGGGCATGGCGTTTGGAATGGACTGGAAAACGGACCGTAAACCCGGTGCGGTACGGGCGGCTTATCTGGTTGCGTTTACCGTAGGGTTTTTGGTACTGTTGCTTTCCTTCACACGGTATCAAGAACTGCTGATTGACTATGGGCTGTACTGGTATCCCTTTGCCCTGATAACCCCCACGCTCTGCGTTTTTACGGCATGGCTGTTCCACAAGGCGCAGAAGGTTTCAGGCGTGTTTGCGCCGCTCAGGTGGGTTGGGCGCGCGTCTTTTGAGATTTACCTGCTCAATATTTGGATGGTGGAACTGGCCAAACGGTATGGGGTAACCGGCGCGGGCGTTTGGGGCCTTTTATGCATTGGGAATCTGCTGGCCGGCATCGGCTATCACCTGCTGGTTGCGCAAGGCGTAAAGATGGTTAGAAACAGAAGCACATTATCATAATTAGAACAAGATTAATGCTGAATTATATGGGCCTTGCGTTGTCCTTAACAGAGAATCATGGTATACTGTTTTTACCGAAGCCGAACCAGGGGAGGCGTTAACAATGCGGCAGATTGAGACGGTCCACGCGGTAGGCCATGTGCTTTGCCACGACCTGACGCGCATCATTCCGGGCGAATGGAAGGGCGCGCAGTTTCGAAAAGGGCATGTGGTTACGGAAGAGGACATCCCAATGTTGCTGAGCATGGGGAAAGACCACCTGTTCGTGTGGGAAATGGACGGCGACCACCTGCACGAGAATGATGCGGCGCTGCGCCTCGGCGCGTTATGCCAAAATGAATGGATGAAGGCAAGCGAGATCCGGGAAGGCAAACTGGAGCTATCCGCCACGCGGGACGGCCTGTTCACCGTCGATACGGAGCGATTGGAGGCGATTAACAGTCTCGACGAGATTATGATCGCCACACGGCACACCAACACCGCCGTTAAAGCGGGAGACAAGCTTTGCGGCACACGCGTTATCCCGCTGGTCATCGCAAGGAGCCAACTGGAAAAGGCGGAAGAGATCGGTGCGGGTAAACCGCTGCTTACCTTAACCCCTTTCAAGCCGCTGAAAGCCGCCGTTGTAACCACCGGCAACGAGGTATTCCACAAGCGCATCGAGGATAAGTTTACCCCGATCGTACAAAAAAAGCTGGAAGCGTTCGGCATTCAAAACGCCTGGCATATCACCACCGACGACGCGGTGGAGCATATTCGCGAGGCGATTGAGGAGATGCGCAGGCAGAAAGCCGATCTCATTCTCTGCACAGGCGGCATGAGTGTGGATCCGGACGACTGCACGCCTGCGGCAATCCGGCAAAGCGGCGCGCGCATTGTAACCTACGGCGCGCCTGTGCTGCCCGGCGCCATGCTGCTGGTGGGGTACTATGCCGACGGCGTGTCGGTGCTGGGTTTGCCGGGTTGCGTAATGTATGCGAAAGCGACCGTGTTCGACCTGGTGTTGCCCCGCGTGGCGGCAGGCGTGGAGATTACCAAACGCGATATTGTTAAACTCGGTTGCGGTGGGCTTTGCCTGAACTGCAAAGTATGCACCTACCCTGACTGCGGCTTCGGAAAAGAATCGTAGGAGGGTATTGTTGATGAAAAAACTGCTGGCCGTTCTTCTGTCAATCTCTTTTCTGCTTCTTGGCTGCACGGCAGTGGCTGAGACGGCGGAAAACGTTGAGCTGGTTGTGTTCGGAGCAGCCTCCATGACGGAAGCGCTTACCCAAATCGGAGCAATGTACGAGGCGGAAACGCCGGGCGTGAAGCTGATTTTCAATTTTGATTCCAGCGGCACCCTGAAAACGCAGATCGAAGAGGGCGCGGAAGCCGACGTGTTTATTTCCGCAGGCCAAAAACAAATGAACCAGTTGGACAGCGCTGTAGCCGCCGAGCAGAATCCGAATGGGCTGGATTTTGTGATGCAGGGAACGCGGTTTGACTTGTTAACCAACACCATAGTGATGATTGTTCCGGAGGGCAGCGATAAGGGAATTACGTCGTTTGAGGACGCCGCAACCGATAAGGTAAGCCTGATTGCGCTGGGCAACAGCGATGTGCCCGTAGGCCAGTATGCGCAGGATGTGTATGAATACCTCGGCTTGTGGGATCAGCTGAACAGCGAAGGCAAAATAACCTTCGGCACCAATGTTAAGGAAGTGCTTTCGCAGGTGGAAACCGCCGCCGTGGACTGCGGCGTGGTGTATATATCCGATGCTGCGACCGGCACGGGTATTACGGTGGTTGTGACCGCGCCGGAGGGAAGCCACAAACCGGTCAACTATCCCGCCGCGGTACTGAAAAACACAAAGCACGAAGCGGAGGCAAAGGCGTTTTTGGAATATCTGAAGGGCGACGAAGCTTCCAAAGTGCTAACGGACATCGGCTTTCAGGTGCCTGAACGCTAATTGGACTATCCCGCCGTACATACGGAAAACTGAAGTGTAAGACAACGAAAAACCCAATGTAATTAATGAAATAAACAGTTTACCCGGCGTTTCCGGCACAAAGGGGACGTCGGGTAAACTGGAAAAAAGCGAGCTACAACTCGTCTTTCGGCCGAAGGAGGCTCACGACTGATGGACTGGTTTCCGTTACTCAACTCGCTCAGGGTCGCGCTGATTGCAACGGTGCTCACTTTTCTGCTGGGGATCTGGGCGGCCAACGGAATCACACGCCTGCCGACATGGCTGAAAGGCGCGCTGGACTGCGTGCTTACGCTACCGCTGGTACTACCACCGACGGTCGTTGGCTTTTTTCTGCTGAAAACCATCAGCCCCAAGGCTCCGCTTGGTATCCTCGCGATGAACGCCTTTGGCTGGAAATTGACGATGACATGGTATTCGGCCATATTTGCGACAACGATTGTCGCTTTCCCGCTGATGTATCGCACCGCGCGCGGCTCGTTTGAGCAGCTCAGCCCCGAATGGGAGGCGTGCGCAGCGACGATGGGACTGTCGCGGAGTTTTATCTTCTGGCGCATCAAAATTCCCAACTGCAAGGCCGGATTGCTTGCGGGCACGGTGCTGTCCTTTGCGCGGGCGCTGGGTGAATACGGCGCGACTTCCATGGTGACAGGGTATATTCCCGGGCGTACGGCCACGGTGGCGACGACCGTTTATCAGTTATGGCGTGAAGGAAACGACGCGTTGGCTTATCGTTGGGTAATCATTGATCTGGCAATTTCAATGGTGGTTTTAATCGCCGTGAACATGCTTGAAAAGCGGGGAGGCATTCGCCGTGCTGGAAGCGAGTATTGAAAAGCGGTTTACTGGGTTCTGCCTGAAAGCGAACCTGCGCGCGGGCAACGAAACCCTTGCGCTGCTGGGCGCGTCGGGCGCGGGCAAAACAATGACGCTGAAATGCCTGGCAGGCGTGGAGAAACCCGATCGCGGAAGAATTGTGGTAGATGGGCAGGTGTGGTTCGACAGCGATCAACACATCTTCGTGCCGCCGCAGGAGCGGGGCGTTGGCCTGCTGTTTCAAAACTATGCGCTTTTCCCCAACATGACGGTGAAACAGAACCTGTTTTGCGGGCTGAGGCACGAAACGCCCAAAAAACAATGGGATGAGGAGGCGAACATGCTGATGGAACAATTTCGGATTACCGGTTTGGAAGACCGTTTGCCCAGCCAACTTTCAGGCGGACAGCAGCAGCGCGTTGCGTTGGCACGCTGCCTGGCCCGTAAGCCGAAGCTCCTGCTGTTGGACGAGCCTTTCGCCGCGCTGGATTCTCATTTGCGTTGGCAATTGGAGCAGGAGCTGGCAGCGACGCTTTCCACCTTCGATGGCACCGTATTGTATGTAACCCATAACCGGGAAGAAACACGCCGGTTGTGCGACAGGGTGTGCGTGATGCGCAAAGGCAGCGCCCGGAAGGCGGTAGCCGTGGGGGAATGGTTCCATAACCCGGAAACCGGCAGCGCCGCAAAACTGGCGGGATTTGAAAACGTTGTGGATGTAACGGTCAGCGCAAACGGCGTTGCGGATATTGCGGACTGGGACATGGTGGTGCCCTGCGATCATCTAAGCGCTGTGGCGGCCGCGTTCCGCGCGGAGGATGTGCGCTTTGCGGATCAGCAAGAGGAAATTGCCGTTTACTGTCGAATTGTACGTTCAACGGACCAGGAGACAATTGCGGCTCCGCTGGAAAGGCCGGACTGCCTGATTCGCGCCAAGGCGGATGAAAAACTGGCGGAGGGCGACGTGAAATGGCTGTGCGTTCCACAACAGAAAATCATATGGCTGAGCCCGGAGGAGTAAACGTGTTTACAGCGGCGGTGGTCACCGTGAGCGATCGCGCCTACGCGGGCGAGCGTGAGGATACCGCAGGCCCCGGTGTAGCCGCCATGCTGAAGGACGCCGGTTTTGACGTACAAAAAACCGTTATTGTGCCGGATGAGCGTGAACGGATTGAAGAGACGCTTGTTCGGCTGGCGGAGGAAGATTTCGCGCTGGTCGTTACTACGGGCGGAACCGGATTTTCACCCAGAGACGTTACGCCGGAAGCGACGCTTGCGGTGTGCGAGCGCCGCGCCGACGGTATACCGGAGGCTATGCGCGCCGCTTCGATGAAGATTACCCCGCGGGCGATGCTGTCCCGGGCGGCAGCGGGTATTCGCGGCAGAACCCTGATTGTGAATTTGCCGGGAAGCCCCAAAGCGGCGAAGGAGAACCTTGCCGCGGTGATCGGTTCGCTGGAGCATGGGCTGCTGATGCTGCGCGGCGGCCCGGCGGACTGCGCAGCACAGACGGAAATAACAGCCGGAAAACCGCGCTAACCTGCAAAATAACAGAGCTGTAACGGTTGACCGGATTTCAATCGGCAATCACGGCGCGGGCGTAAAACGTGCTCTCCCAAGCCGAGTCGCTTTGAGGTGAAAAGCGGCAAAGCGAAAGAGCCGACAGCCGCATGGCTATTTTTAATTGCAGGCCGTCGTATACGGCATTGACGGGAAGTGAATGTTTTCATGCTGGATTCCTGCGGACGCGAGGTGCGTATGATGCGTCTGGCGGTAACCGATGCGTGCGATCTGCGCTGTGGGTACTGCATGCCGGAAAACGGAACAGCGACGTGTGTAACATCGCTTCCTATCGATAAAATCGTTGAAATCGCAAACGCAGCTGCCCAATGTGGAATCAATAAAATACGCCTCACCGGCGGCGAGCCGCTGCTGAGACCGGATATTGTGGAAATTTGTGAACGCATCGGCAAAATTGACGGAATTCGAACACTGTGCATTACCACCAACGCTACTCGGCTGAAGGAACTTGCCGTTCCGCTAAAAAACGCCGGGGTGAGCCGGGTAAACATTTCGCTGGATTCACTGAACCCAAAACGCTACGCGGAAATCACCCGCAAAGGCACCCTGCAAAACGCGCTCGACGGTTTGCACGCGGCGCTGGAGGCGGGCTTTGAGCGCGTTAAAATCAACTGTGTGTTGATTGGCGGGGTAAACGATGTGGAAATCCCCGATTTTGTCGCGCTGACGAAAACATTGCCGTTGGAAGTGCGCTTTATCGAACTGATGCCGATGGGCGAATGTGTAAACTGGCCGAAAGAGCGGTTTATCAGCGATGATGCGGTTTTACAGGCTTGCCCGGAACTGATGCCGATTACCGACGAGGGCGTAGCACGCCGGTACCGCCTGCCGGGCGCTATGGGGACCGTGGGCTTGATTCGCCCCATGAGCCACGCATTTTGCGGCGCGTGCAACCGGATACGTGTTACGGCGGACGGGATGCTGAAGCCCTGCCTGCATTCCGGGACGGAATTGGATTTGCGAGCCCTGAGCGGCGCTGCGCTGCAGGCGCGTATTGCGGAAGGCATCGGCGAAAAGCCGCCGACGCACCACCTGAATGACACAGGAACGGAAACGTGCCGCCGCATGAACCAGATCGGAGGATAACATGGCCGAACTAACGCACTTCAACGACGAGCGTCGGGCGCGCATGGTGGATGTTACGGAAAAACCGGTTACCGATCGCACGGCGACCGCGGAAGGCTTT
>JAQUXV010000114.1:4041-7949 GCA_028692205.1 Eubacteriales bacterium | reverse complement strand
ATGAAAACAACGTCTGCAGCAGCAGCGTTCCCTGCGTGATTCCCTGCCAGAAAGCGCGCGCCACCTGCTCCACCGGCGGCAGCAACAGCGGCGAAACACCGCTCGCCTTTGCCGTAATCTCCCACAAGCCCAACAGCAGCGCAAAAAAGAACAGGCGGCTTACCCACCGTTTCTGATAAAACGCGCGGCGAAAGTTGCCCCTGTTCACTGCGCCACCTCCACGTCCGGAAACGCGTATTCCTCCGCCGACGGCGCTTTGGAAAGCAGCCCCATATCCACCATGGCGGAAGCGAGCTTCTCCACGCCGCTCAGGGTTTTCCCATAGATGCTGCCTCCATAGCTCATTTCCGCCAACAGTAGCTCTTCGTCCACACCGTATACCGGCGCAAGCTTCTCCGCCGCCGCCGGTAGATCGGCGTTAATCTCGTCGATCGCCTGCGAAAGGCTTTGCTGAAACGCGTCGTATACGCCTTTATGTTCGTTGTACAGGGCCGTGTCCGCCACGCCGCAGATAAAGGTGAAGGGCCCGCCCATTACTTGCTGCCCGGTCAGGATTTTGTGCATCCCGTTTTCCAGTTCCAGGTCGGCATACGGCGGCGTGGTAATGTGCAACACAATTTCCCCGCCTGCAAGCATAGCGCTCATCGCGTCCGGGTGGCTCAGCGACACCAGCTGCTCGTCGAATTTATCCGGATCGCCAAACTGCTGCTCCGCCGCCATACATAAAAGAATATGCTGCGTGCAGCCCGGGCTGAGAATGGCAATGCGGTCGTCCGGCTGAATATCGGCGAGGGATTGGATATCCTCACGGTTGGTGATAAAGCTGACTTCATTGGCCGAGAGGGCGGAAAAGCACTTCCATTCCATGCCGGTATCCACGCCCAGCAGCATCGGCCCAATGCCCATAAAGCCGATATCAATGCTCCCGGAAAGCATTCCCTCCCGGATCGCGGTCGGCCCGCCGAGCTGCACCCACTCGATCTCCATATCCGGTAATGCCTTTTCCAAAATGCCCTCGTCCTTCATCACCTGCACAGGGGCGTACGCAATGCCGAACTGCTCGGCAATCGTCAGTTTGGTTTTTTTCGTTTCCCCACAGCCCGAAAGGGATACCGCCGCCAGCATCAGGCACATGAAAAGCGCAATCTTTTTATACATAGGGCAAATCTTCTCCATCATATGTTCTTGGCAGCACCAGTTGCCTGCCTGCTTCGTCCCGCACATTCAGCGTTCGGTACAAACCGCGCACAAGTTCGTCCATATCCCCGCGTTCCGTAGCCAGCACACAGTAACCGAAGCGTGCGGTCGCGTTCTCCATGGCGGCCAATTCGCTCCCGATTCCGTAATTGTAGCCCGCGGTCAGCGCCCCGGGCAGGCTCAGCAGCGTTTCCAGCGGCGTCAGCGAACGTACGAGGCCCGGACGGCAAAACAGCATTTGCACCGACACCTGTCCGTTTCGCTTCGGCTGCCCCAGCGCGGAGGTATCCGTCGGCTGCCCCGCGGCATAGCGGATCACCGTGCGCAGGATATCAAAGCCCGTAAGCCACGGGATAAAAACATCCTCGAACGCCCCGCCCACGCGGCAGGCCGCCTCGTTGACCAGCACGCCGTTATCCCCAATTAAAAACTGGATATACAGCGGCCCTTCCGAAGCCCCCAGCGCCAGCGCCACCCGGTCGGCAATGCGGTAAATCTCGTCCTCCCGGTCGGCAAAAATGCTTGGATAGCGGTGTGCGGCGCACACGCCGATGTGTACCGGATCGGCGATCAATTGCCGGTCGGTGAGCGTGAGCGGATATACGCGTCCTTCGTGAATGTAGCCGGAAAGCGTAACCTCGCCGGAGGGATAAAAGCTCTCCACCAGCGCCGTATCCTCCCGGGAGTACGAAAGCGTTTCTTCCAGCCGGGCGACGGCCTCTTCCGCTGTCGCTACCTTGAAAACGCCGCGTTGCCCCTGCGAATCCAGCGGTTTGATCACCAGCGGCGTTTCCAGCCCGCTAAGCACGGCCGCGCTTTGCCCCCGCTTCAAAAAAGCGAAAGGCGCGTACGGTATGCCGTAGCGGGTAAACGCGGCCTTCATCGCGCGCTTGTTGGTGGCTTTCAGCGCCGTCTCCACCGAAATCGGGGTCGGTAGGCCCAGCGCTTCCGCCACCCGCGCCGCCGTATACACCGGCTGGTCGGTTCCCGTGGTAAACACGCCGTCCACACGGGCCTGTTTGGCCGCCCGGATGCAGGCATCCGCATCGAAAGTACTCACCCGCAAATGCTCGTCGCAAACATCCGCCGCGGGTGGATGTTTCAGATAATCCGCCAGCACCACACGGTGCCCCATGCTTTTCGCCACACGCGCCGCGTTCAGCTGGCATTGCGAACCGCCCAGCAGCATCAGGGTTCCCATTGTGATTTTCCCCCCTGTGCAGCGGCGATTTCCGTTGCCCGTCTGTGGAATACCAGCCGTTTGAACGGCGTGTAATGGCTCAACAGGCCGCCGTACAAACGCATCAGCTTCCCGGCCGTATACCGGGATGGGCCCGCAGGCCGCGCCGGGTAGCGCAGGCAGGCCACTTCCGGTTTCCACTTCATGGCGGCCGCCGACAGATAAATGTATCCATCCGGCTCCGGGGCAAGCTTACGCGCCAGTTCGCCCGTCATCACACGGTAGGCGCTTACGCGCGTTTTACGCGGCAGCCTCAGGCAAAGAGCAAACAACATATCCCTGCACAGCGCGCCCAGCCTGCGAAACGGAGAGCGAACAGCCCGCACCGGGACAGCGTAACAAAGGTCTACCCCCGTACGCACGGTGTCCATCATGGTTGGAAGCAGTTCCGCGGGGTGCGCGCCGTCGTCATCCATCGTAGCGACCATTTCGCAGTCGCCAAGCTGCCGGATGCCCAGATACAGCGCCTTCTGCTGGCCCACATTCCGCTGTAATACAAGGGCGGAAACGCGCTGACCCGTCAACCTCCGCACCGCCGCCTCGTCGTCCTTGCCGCCGCCGTCCGCCACCAGCAGAATCCGGTAATCGATCCGGAGGCTATCCAGGTACCCGGCCAGATTCTCTACCACATCGCCGACTGCGGCTCCGCCGTGAAATACGGGAATTACCACACCCAGCGCTATCTGCTTGCTCACCTTGTCGGTTCCTTCCGTCTGCACAGTACACACCCAAAAACAGGTTCTTGCTCCCCGGATGCGCGCGTGTTACAATTCTGGAAAAAGGAGGGGTTTCATGTACCGGTTGGATTGCCTGGGAGATATGTGCCCCCTGCCGATTATGAAGCTGATGCAGTGCCGCAGTCAGCTGGAGAACGGCGAAAGCGTGATGGTGATTACCGATCACAGCTGCACGCGCGAATCGCTGCTGAATTATTGCGAAAAGCAGCAACTATCCGCCACGGTTCAGGAGCCTGTTACAGGCGTATGGGAAATTACCATCGCCAGACAGGTCAGCAAATCGTCGTAGGCACCATGTTTTCGAAGTATTTCTTTACCATCATCACCTGGTAATTGCTGTTTTCCGCCTTCTGGTTATAGATGATGGAAACGTCATAGCGCAGGCAAAAATCCTCGGTGTCCACGATACGCATCTGCTGAAGGTAAATCTCCTTCTTGACCGCCATATACGGCAGGAAGGAGAGGCCGTTACCGCTGATGACCATGGATTTAACGGATTCTGTGGAATCCAGATGGTAGGATACGTTAAAATCGTCCATCGAGAAACCCATGCCCTTCAGCTGATCGGCCATCATGCGGTAGGAGCTGTAGTTTTTATCCAGCAAAATCAGCGGATACCGCTTCAGGTTGTTGATCGACAGACTTCCCTTCACGTTATAATCCTTCGCGGCCACCAGCACAATCTGATCGGAGAACACATTGCGGCAGTACAGGCCGCCTTCTTCCGTTTCGCC
>JAQUXV010000114.1:0-3941 GCA_028692205.1 Eubacteriales bacterium | reverse complement strand
GCTTCGAAAATTCCAGTTCAGCGAGCGTCGACACGGACCCGAAAGAAAAAGAAGAACCAATTGCCCATTGCGCTGTTGGTGCTTCTGGGCATGATAGGCATAGGCCTGCTGCTCGCGGTGTTCAAGTCGACCGAAGTGGCGATGTTCTGGGTATTCGGCAGTTGCTTTGGGTTTATTCTTCAAAAGTCGCGGTTCTGCTTCACAGCTTCGCTGCGCGATCCGTGCATTACAGGCAGCACGTCGATCACCAAGGCGGTGCTGATTGCGTTCGCCATCACATCCGTCGGCTTCACGGCGATCAAGTACAACGCTTTCATTTCGGGGCAGACCATCCCCGGACAAAGCTATGTTATGCCGGTGAGCCTCGCGACGGTTGTCGGCGGCGTGATGTTCGGCATCGGCATGGTCATCGCGGGCGGCTGCGCATCCGGCACGTTGATGCGCGTAGGCGAAGGTTTTGCCATGCAGGTTCTCGCGCTGCTGTTCTTCGTAATCGGTTCTCTATGGGGCGCGAAGGATATGGGCTGGTGGAACCTCAACGTTATTGCGGGCGCACCGAAAATCTTCCTTCCGGATATTTTCGGCTGGTTTGGCGCGATTGTTATCCAACTGCTGATCATTGCCTGCCTGTACATTGCGGCAGACCTTTGGGAACGTAAAAAGATGGGCATCAAAGACGAAGAGTAGCCATATGCCGCACGGCATATCGCCTCGATATAACAACTTACATAGGAGGAAACAACAATGGCTGAATTCGAATTGGATTGCTTGGGCGAGGCTTGCCCGGTACCCCTGATGAAAACGGAAAAGAAACTGAACACGCTGAGCAAGGGCGACGTGCTGGTTGTGCATATCGACCACAGTTGCGCCATGAAAAACGTTCCCGAATGGGCGCGCTCTCAGGGTTACAACGTAGAAGTGGAAGAAGTGGATGACGGCGAGTGGGACGTTATTATCGAAAAATAACGTCTTTCCGCCGCCGCGCCGCAACGCAGCATGCGATTTCAAATCCTATGCGTATCGCAACCCGATACGTTATAGGCTTTGGAATCGTATAACCCCATCATAGGAAGGTTGTGGGAACTTGAAACAGTTCTGGGAAAAGGTCAGTAAAAACCGTTATTATAAAATGGTTTTCAAAAACCCCTTTACCTACGTTACCGGCGCCGTGCTCCTCTCCATCACGCAGATTACCCTGTTCGCCTATTCCGGTAACCCGTGGGGCGTATCGGGCACGTTGGCAAACTGGGGCGCGTGGTTGTATCAGCTTTTTGGCGGAAGCGTGGAAAAGTGGTACTACTTTTCCTCTTCCGGGGCACAGGCAACGCTGGACGCGGGCATCCTTAGCCATACGGGAACAATGCTCAACGTCGGCTTAATCGCCGGCGCGCTGCTGGCGACGCTGTTGGCGTCCCAGTTCAAGTTTAAAAAAATCAAGTCACTCAAGCAGGTAATCGCCGCAGTTCTCGGCGGATTACTGATGGGCTACGGTGCTCGTCTGGCCGGCGGCTGTAACATTGGCGCCCTGTACAGCGGCATCTCCTCCCTGTCCCTTTCGGGCTGGGTGTTTGCCGTGTTCCTGCTGGCAGGCGCGTATATCGGCAGCAAGCTGCTGGCAAAATTCTTTATGTAATCGACAGGAAGAAGGACGAGTTTTGTGGAAAATAAAAAAGTAGAGAACTACGACGTCGTCATTATCGGCGGCGGCGCAGCAGGCATGACGGCCGGCATCTACTGCGGCCGTGCGAGACTGAAAACCCTGATTATCGAAAAAGCGCTTGTAGGCGGCCTGGCCACCTACACCAACGAAATCGAAAACTATCCCGGCTTTCCCGAAGGCAGTTCGGGCCTAGGCCTGATGGAGCTTTTCCACCAGCAAGCCAAGAAGTTCGGCGTAAAGTTCAAGCTGACTGACGTGCGTTCTGTAAAGCTGGAAGGCGAAGACAAAGTGGTGGAAACCTTCCGCAACGAATTCCACTGCAAGGTCGTTATCATCGCATCCGGCGGGAAACCGCGCCTGACCGGTGCCAAAAACGAGGAGAAATACCTTTACGACAAGGGCATTTCCTTCTGTGCCACCTGCGATGCCGCCGCCAATACCGGCAAGACCGTTATGGTCATCGGCAGCGGAGACGCGGCAATCGAGGAAGGCATCTTCCTCACTAAGTTTGCCAGCAAGGTAATCGTGTCCGTGCTGCATGACGAAGGCGTGATGGACTGCAACGAGATCGCCAAGAACGAAGCTATGCAGAACGAAAAGATGGAATTCCTGTGGAACACCACCGTGGACGAGTTCAAGGGAGACGAGCACCTGCACGCCGTGGCGCTGAAAAACTCCAAAACCGGCGAAATCACGGACGTGCCTGTGGACACCTGCTTCGTCTTTATCGGCTATGTACCGAACACCGAAATCTTCCGCGGTATGATTGATATGACGCGCGGCGGTTACGTGCTGACCAACGAGCGTATGGAAACCAAGATTCCCGGCGTGTTCTGTGCGGGCGACGTGCGCGACAAGTTCCTCAAGCAGGTTGCCACCGCCGTAGGCGACGGCGCGATTGCCGGCTATGCGGCGGAGAAATATATTGCCGAGAGCAAACTGTTCGAAAACCAGATTATGGGCGAAAAGCCTCGCATTGTTTACGTATACAACGCCGCCTCGGCGGATGACCGCGATATGCTCTCGATGATGGAGAAATACGAGCAGTGCCATTGCGATCTTCAGCTGATCAAAGCGGACGTGTATAAATCCAACGGTATTGCTCAGCGGCTGAACGTATCCCAAACTCCTTGCGTAACCTACATCCGGGACAACCAAATCCTTGGTTGTGTAACCTGCGGCGATATCTGCCCCGCCTCGCTCGACGAGCTGGTAAAACAGTAATCGGCAGGCGCCGCCTCCCGGCGAAGGTTCGGTCGCACGCATACCCCGTAACCCGTACGCGGTAAACTCAGGTTTCGTACCGCGTTTCTCAAAGGACGATGTGATAAGGCAGGAGGTAAACTATGCAACAGGTAATCGACAACAAGCTCTACGACACCGAGACCGCCAAACCTCTGGGTAACTGGCAACGCGGCTATAGTTCCGAGCGCGGGTATATCTCCGAAACGCTGTACATCACAGAATCCGGCGACTATTTCCTGTACGGCGAAGGCGGCTCCCGTTCCCGCTATGCCAAGCGTGTAGCCCCCAACACCTGGGGGTATGGTGAGCGCATTCTTCCCTTCTCCAACGAGGAGGCGAACTCCTGGGCGGAAAACCACCTTTCCGAGGCTGATTTCTACGCAGCCCAGAAGGATGTGGCCTATAAAGGCTGCATGACCCCGATGATGATCCGCCTGCAATGCGAAACCGCCAAAACGCTGAAAAAGCTCGCCGAAGATCAGGGGCGCAAAGCTTCCGACCTTGCGGAAGAAATGATCCGTCAGGCGCTGGAAGACAAAACCTGATCGATTCAAACGGCTGATCCATTCAAAAGCGCCCCGTCCGTAAAGGTTGCGGACGGGGCGCTTGCTCCATACTGCAGTCATTGATGAACCGTCCTTTTTCATCCGTTCCAAAATATTAGCCCGCCATTGAACGCACGAGATGAAATTGGATTTTTTCATAGGGACTGTTCTTCGATATACCCATTCCTCATAGAGAATGCCTTTTCTCCGGCTTTCTGTGAAAAACGGCCCCTTTTCGGTTGTCAGAACCGGGCATCAGCGTATATAATAGATTTCGGGCCTTGCGCTTAAAAGCTTTATTTGAAGCGCAGCCTCATCCCCATGCTCCTCAGGCCGGTATTTTCGGCTTGATACGGCAGTGCGGGAAAGAATTCGCAACGAAAGCGGGAAACCAGTATGGATGAATATTTGCAAAGAGTGTTTGACGACGCATACGATGAAGCTTACGGGCATTTTTTGTCTCAAAAGCAGAACGACCCTACCTTTGACCG
>JAQUXV010000113.1 GCA_028692205.1 Eubacteriales bacterium | reverse complement strand
ATAGCGCAAGGCTGTGATGCACGCAGAACAGCAGTTCCTCGTCGTTAGCGGGCAGGGGCTTGCCCGCTTCACGCAGGGCCGCCCGAATTTCCTCAATCATGCTTTTCGGGGCCAGAAAGCGTTCCTCTGCCGCATTAAAAGTTTCGCGGAAGCGCTCCCCCTTTTCCGCCATTGCCGCCATCTGGGCGTACGAATGCCGTTCGCCCCATTCCCGACGGATGCACTGCAGAATCCACAAGCCCATAATATTACGAAGGACGGTATATTTACCGCCGTGACCCCCTTCGTTGGTAAAGCCCGCGCAGCGCGCCTCCCGCGCAAGCAGCGGCGCGTCCCGTTCCACACCCAGCAGACTCCATGTGCCGCTGGACAGCGTAACGGCGTTCTCCCCGTTTTTCGGTACGGCTAAGAAAGCGCTGGCCGTATCGTGGGATGCGGGCAGAATCACCTCGCAGGTGAACCCGGCGGTACGGGCAATTTCCGGCAGCAACGGCCCAAGCTTCGCACCGGCGGCAACCGGCGCCCTGCCCAGCAGCCGGGCTGGAATGCCCGCCGCCTGAAGCACCTTTTCATCCCAGTCGCGGCTTTCCGCGTTCAGCAGCCCGCTGGTCGAGGCGATGGTATATTCGTTGGCGGCGATTCCGGTGAGCCGGTAGCTCAAATAGCAGGGGGTAAACAGAAGCCTTCCGTGGTTATGAAGCAGCTCCGGGTGCTCGTCCAGCTCCGCCATCAGCTGATAGACCGTGTTGTAGGATTGCCTCGCGATCCCGGTAGCTTCGTAGAGCGTTTCGGGTGGGATGGCCCTGTCCAGCCGCTCCGGCATGGCTTCCGTGCGGGCGTCCCGGTAGGATACGGGTTGATACAGTCGCCGCCCTTCGGAATCGATCAGCGAATAGTCGACGCCCCAGGAATCAATACCCAACGTTTGCGGCTGAAAACCAAGCTCCGCGCATTTCGCGAGTCCGGTTTGAATGTGCCCAAACAGCGCCTCCATATCCCAGCAGAGATGATTGCCGCATGGCGAGGCTCCATTCGGGAAACGATATATTTCCCGCAATACGACTTTACCGTCTTCCACGTGCCCCAGAATATGACGGCCGCTGCTTGCCCCCAGGTCGATCGCCAATGCGTACGCGCCCATTTAAAACCCTCCCGGAAAAAGCCGTACCGCCAAAAATGGCGGTACGCTATCGATTATTAAACCTATGCTCAGCGATAGAGCGGACCGTAGTGTTTGCAGGCCGCATAGTCGGCCGCCTGCGCGTCCGTCGTGCCGAAGGCGGCCCAGCTGTGGGGGCGGTATACCTTGTCTTCCGGCACATTGTGCATGTTCACAGGGATGCGGAGCATGGAACACAGGGTGATAAGGTCCGCGCCGACGTGGCCGTATACGGTAACGCCGTGGTTAGCGCCCCAGTTCGCCATAACGCCGTACACATCCTTAAACGCGCCCTCGCCGGTCAGCCTCGGGGCGAACCACGTGGTCGGCCAGGTACGGTCGGTGCGTTCATCCAGTGTGCGGTGTACCTCGTCGGGAAGCACCACCGTGGAGCCTTCGGCGATTTGCAGCACCGGGCCGATGCCTTCCACAATATTGGCGCGCAGCATGGTTACCGGCATCTCCGCCTGCGTTTTGAAATGGCTGGAGAATCCGCCGCCACGGAAGTATTCGTAGTTTGCCCGGCACCAGTCGGTGGCTTTCAGGCAGGCATCGATATCCTTCTGCGTCATGTCCCAGAAAGGCTTCATCAACGGCTGATTCTGCCCGTCCCGGCTTTCGCCGGTGCAATCCAGCGCCGTCGCGCCGCTGTTGATGAGGTGGATAAAGCCGTTTACGGCCAAACCGTCGGGCGTCCAACCGGTCACACGCCGCACAGCGTCCGGGCTCCAGTATGTGCGCACATCGTGGAAACAGGGCGCTGTCTGGGAGACCAGCGAACCCAGCATCATGGCGACGCCGTTAAGCGTATCGTTCTCCGTCGCGAAGGGGGTGGGCGCTTTGGGGCCGTTCCAGTCGAAGGTGCCGGCCATAATGCTCTCGGTAAAGTCCGCGTTGGGCAGCCAGTCCGTCCAGTTGCGCTGGCCCTGAAAACCGCCCGCAACGGCGTTTTTGCCCAACGCTTCCTCGTACCAGCCCAATTCCGCCAGTTTCGGATTGCCGTAGAAAATATCGCGGACGATAAGCGTCATCTTAACGATGAATTCCCAATCCTGATCCGCAGGCACCGCCTTGGAGCGCGTGATTACCTCCGGCAGGTTCTTGCCCGCGTTGCAGTCAAACCCTTCCGGGCAGTTCGCCTTCACCCACGCCAGCGCCTTTTGGTATTCTTCAGGGTCGTAGATGTTCAGGGTAATGCGCCGCAGGATTTCCGTCATATCCACCCATTCGGCGCGGATGCCGAAGTATTTCTGAAAGGTCATGGTATCGCAGTAGCTGCCCATAATGCCCATCGCCACGCCGCCAAGGTTCACATAAGCCTTGTTTCGCATCCAGCCCACCGCCACGGCGCAGCGGCCGAAACGGACGATCTTCTCTTTTACATCGTCGGGGATGGTGGTGTCGGTCGCATCCTGCACGTCGTGCCCGTAAATGCTGAAAGCGGGCAGCCCCTTTTGCGCGTAGGCGGCCAGCACCGCGGCCAGATAAACCGCGCCGGGGCGCTCGGTTCCGTTAAAGCCCCACACGGCTTTGATGGTCAGGGGGTTCATATCGAACGTTTCCATGCCGTAGCACCAGCAGGGTGTTACGGTCAGGGTAGCCACCACATTCTGCGTGGCGAAATACTCCTCGCAGCGCGCCGCCTCCATGCCGCCGCCGATGGTTGTGGGCGACACTACCACCTGAAGGCTCGTGCCGTCGGGGTACCGCAGGCTTTCCAGCAGCGTTTTCGCACGCTCGGCCATGCCCATGGTTTGCTTTTCCAGTCCCTCGCGCACGCCGCCCCAGCGGCCGTCGATCACAGGGCGAATGCCGATTTTCGGGTATAACATTCTATTTCTCCTCCTTACCGGTTGGTTGATCCTTCTCGCACTCTGTCGGTGCGTATTTTACATAACCCGGGTGCTGCCCGCTGACATGGTAATAATTCTCCCGAAGGTCCAGCAATTTATCAATGTTTGGGCGGCTGATCTCCTGCGCGCCGCCAAGCATCTTCGCGGTAAAGCTGATTTTGGCGAACAGCTCCAGCGTTTCCATGCGGTAGTATGCGGTAATCAGGTCCTTGCCCACCGTGAGTGCGCCGTGATTTTGCAACAGCATCACATCGTGCTTTTGCAGGTAGGGCTCGATAGCGTCCGGCACCTCATACGTGGAGGGTGCGCCATACGGCGTAACGGGAATCGAGCCGATGGCAATTACCGTTTCAATCATGCTATAATCGTCCAGCGGAATATTGGCAACCGCGTACCCCGTTGCGGTCGGAGGGTGAGCATGCACCACCGCGCCGACGTCCTCGCGCTTTTCGTAGCAGCGCATATGCATTTTCAGCTCGCTGGAGGGAACGTTGCCCTCCGGGCCTTCCAGCACTTCCATCTGCGCGTTGACGCGCAGCAGTTTGTCCGGCGTGATAAAGCTTTTGCTGATGCCGGACGGGGTGATCCAAAAAGTGCCGTCCTCAAGCTTAACCGAAACGTTACCGTCGTTTGCCGCCACCCAGCCAAGCTGCCACATTTTATGGCAGACATCACAAATCTGGTCCTTTATCTCGATCGTATTCATTTTATGCCCTCTTTCCCACGTTATGGTAACCACAGTATGGCAATTGCACGGGGTATAATTACCTATTTTGCCTCCGGCGCTCCGCCCGCATCAGCCTTCAAAATATCCAGCAGAGTTTCAATCGTGCCGATGTTATAGTTCGCAAAGGCAAACAGGGCTTTGCCGTCACGGTTGACCGCCACGGAGAACGGCAGCCGCAAATCGCCTACACGCAGAGCCTGTCGCATTTGCATCAGCACATCGGTATTCCGCAGTACGGCGATGCTTGCGTTGCCGCCAAGCATTTGCAGCGGGCGGGCAATCGTCGGGTGCGCCGCGTCCGCCCGGCTCCGAACCAGGTAGAGCAAGTGGCGGTTTTCCCGTATCATCCGTTTACAAAGCTGTGCCGATTCCAGCAGCAGATGTTCCGTCGGCTCCTGGCTGGGGGCCACGACCGACAGGATTCCGCCGTTCGCAAACAGCTGCGACAGGTCGGTCTGTTCACCCGCGACGCCTTCAAGCGCCAACGCCGGAAGGGAAAAGTGATGCAATTTTCCTTCCATACGGTTGTCCGGCAGGTTCATCGCCAGGGTTTTATGCTCTCCCCGCTTTAATTGAAAGTACTCCGCGTTCGCCAGAATGGAGCCGTCGATCTGCCGGATGCCCGTCAGCAGGCGGTAGTCGCCGTCGCAAAGCGCAATCGCATTCCCCTCGTCAATAGCATCCTGCGGAAGCGACAGCGTTTTATACGCGCCGTTCTCCAATTTACCCAGCGTGTAGTGTACCCGCTGAATCATGGAGGCGGAGGTTACTTTTTTTAGCGTTAAATTGGCCGTGGGGATTTCCCGCGGGAACAGCGGCACATATTCCGTTTCCGAATACTGTTCCGGCTCCTGCGAAACCGGCGACAGCCTTACGGCATACCCGTAAGTACGGCAGATGTTGATTGCCAGCACCGTTTTGGTGCGCCGGTCCGTGCTCCCTGCCGCCAGCGCCGCATACGGGTTTGCGGGCAGCACAGCCTGCTGCTGCTTCAGCCCGTTATCCGCCACATTTTGAAAAACCCATGCAAACACATCGGCGGCGCCGGTGAAAGCAATTCGTCTTTCGGTAAAATAAGCTTTTATCGCGCGGCGAACCGGGTACAAATGCTCATATTCCACGCGCGGGCAAAGCACGGAAGCCGCAAACACGTCTTCAGGGTACCGACCGTAAAAAGGCAGGGCCGCCTCCAGCGCATCGTAAAGCACCTCGGCGGTGACATCCGCAAGGTCCTTCTCCGCAAGCGAGCTCAGCAGCGCGCGCTTTTCCGCGGTATTTCCCGAACCGTCGGCCAGAAAGGCTGCGATCACGGAAGCGTTGCCTCTGGCTTTTTCCAGCAGATCATCCGCCGCCGCAAAGGTCGCGGTGTAGTCCATCCGTTTCTCAACGCATTGCGCGAGGCGCTTCTCATATTCGGGGGATTCTTTGGAAACGTTAAAACGGGTTTCTGTCGGCGCAAACAATTCCATTGCGTCGGCGCTATGATGAATATCTTTAATTCTTGCAAAATCAATGTCGATGGAAGCCGTTTGCCGCGTGTCGATTACCGCGGTAATAAACCGGTTCGCGTGGGAAATTTGCAAGTGCAGGCCGCCAAGCCCGACGGTGATAACGATACAGCCGTCGCAATCGGTCTCCACTGTCGAAAGCGGCACCAGCTCGCCTTCGTTGAACAGCTCAAACGCTACGCGCGCGCCGGCCAGCGGCGCTCCGTCGTTCTGTACCCGAACCCGTATCGACGCGCATTCCGCATAGGCTTTCGTGCGGTTGAGAATATAGCGATGGTGATCCTCCGAAAGCATTTCCTCACCGGCGGGGCATACGCCGTAGGCAACCGTATGGATGAGCATGGCGCGCGACGCGGCGGAGGTAAACCAGCCGCTGTCCAGCTCGGTTTCCGGCTCGCACGCGCCCATATAATGCCACGCGCCGTCCACATAGGCTTCCACCCAGGCATGGTTATCGTCGCAATGCGCCCAGCGGGGAACATAGATCTGCCGCGCGGGAATGCCGACCGCACGCAGCGCGCAAACCAGCAGGGTCGATTCTTCGCCGCAGCGCCCGCAGGCCCTTTGAATCACGGTTTTCGCGCTGGCCGTCCGGTTGTCCGTCGTGCAGTAGGTCGCTTTTTCGAAACACCAGAAATTGGCCTCCAACGCGGCCTGCCGCATACTCATTTCCCGTATACGCGGAAACAGCTCCCGGTAGATCTCCTCACGATGGCTTTCAAGGTGCTCGTTGTTCACACGCGGGAACAATACATAAGCAAGAAAGATATCTTCCGGCAGATTTTTGCACCATTCCACATCGTTGCGCAGCATAACGGCATGGGCGGCGAACGAATCGATCACATCGCCCGCAACGCTGATCTGATCCGATGCAGGTAAAGCCCGTTGGATAAATTCCCTTGCTTCGCTGATCCTCATTGTCACACATCCACTCTGTTTTTGTTAAATACCTTAGGAAAACGCTGATTGAAGGCTTTCGCGCCGCCGCGGCATTCATGCGCTGCCAAAATCAGGGCTTGCCTAAACCATTTATTATTCGTTGGCGGCTGCGACGGCTGTGGGCGCATCGCATGCCGATACATTGGCAGAAAGCCGCCGCTTCAACGGCTGTAAACTCGCCGAAGCGGCGGCTTTCCCCGTTACAGGGTCAAGGGTTATTTATACTGCGCGTCGTACTCGCTCTGATAGATTTCCGTAAGGCGGCTCAAGCCTTTGCTGTCAAGGTCCTGCAGCCAGGAATCAAACTCGGTGTCTACATCCTTGGAACCGGTAAAGAAGCCCAGCATGCCTTCTTTGATGGCGGTAGACAGGTCTGCCATCAGCACGGAAAGCTCGGCGTTCTCATCTTCCGTAAACTTGATGGTGGGGAGCGCTTTGCTGTCGTCCGCATAGGGTTTGTAATCCTTGGTCACCTGATACAGCAGGGTCTCCAGACCAGCGGCGCTGTAAAGGTCGACATTGGGATCGGAAGGCTCGCCGAGGCGGAACGTGGAATCGCGCTTGGAGATGGTCATCTGCAAAACGCAATCGTTCTGGGGTTCGGTTTCCTGCCACGGCTTCAGCAGTTTGTAGAGAGCGGGTTCACCGTTGATGCCCACGGCGTCGGCGTCCGCATCGGTCCAGGCGTCGCCATAAACGCCGTAGTAACCGCGCATGCTGGCGGCATAGGAGTACAGCATATCGCCGATTTTGAAAGCGGCTTCGGGGTTCTTGCAATCGGCGGAGATGGTGAACATGTTGCCGGATACGGAATCGTACGGGAAGGAAATGATTCCCTGATAGCCTTCCGGGCCCGTCACAGGCATCACGGCGCGATACTGCTTGTATACGTCGCCGCCCAGATTGGCAAAGAGGATATAACCGCCGTTGGCGGCGCCCAGACGGCCGGATTCAGCCAGCTGGGTAAGCCCGGCCAGATCCTGCGTGAAGGAACCTTCGTAGATCAGGCCCTCTTTCACCAGCTTGGCCACATAGGCAACGCCTTCTTTGAACGCGGGATCCGCAAACGGCGTCGTTACGGTATCGCCGTTCATGTACAGGCCGAAAGCTTCGTAGGTAGCGGTATCGTCTTTGTCAAGGTCTAGATTGTAGTAGGTGAACGCGTTCATAATGAAGCGCTCGGGGTTGGTGTACCAGCCGTCGAAATAGTCGCCCGCCAGCGGAATTTCATCGCTGGGATCGCCGTTGCCGTTCGCATCCTGATCGCGGAAAGCGACCAGCACATTGTACAGCTCGTCCAGCGTCGTGGGCTGCGAAAGGCCCAGGTTGTCCAGCCAGGTCTGGTTCATCCAGAACTTGGTGGGCACGGTGGCGTGGTAGCACTCGTTAACGACGGGGAGCGAGTAGATGTTGCCGTCCAACTGGGTGATCACGTTCTCGGAACCCGGATACTGCTCAAAGATCTGTTTGGTAAACGTGCCGTACTGCTCAATCAGGTCGTTCAACGGCAGGAACATCTGCTCGTCGACGCCATAGCGGCTGATCATCTGCTTGGTCATGCCGACGGAGAGGAACACGTCCGGGTAATCGCCGGAAGCCAGAAGAAGGCCCAGTTTTTCCGCGCGGCCGTCATACGGAATGAGCTCGAAGGAAAGATCGACGTTGGTCACGTCTTCAATCCACTTGACATACTCATTGGTTTCCCAATCGATAATCGCGGGTACGCTGGTGACGGCAAAACGAAGTTTGATGTCGCCAAAGTTGTCGCACAGTTTGTAGTCGGAAAGAT
>JAQUXV010000112.1 GCA_028692205.1 Eubacteriales bacterium | reverse complement strand
GTGGAAAAGACCATCGGGGAAAGCCTGATTCAGATCCGGATTGTGCTGACGGAAGAACGGCTGGTGCTTACGGTGTCCGATAACGGGGTGGGCATTGAACCCGAGGAATTGGAGAAGCTGAACCACTACCTGCATGCGCAGACGCCGACCGAAACCGCCACCGGCGGCATTGCGCTTTCCAATGTCAATAACCGAATCAAACTGCTGTTTGGCGAGGAATACGGCCTGACGCTATATTCCACCGTCGGCATCGGCACGGATGTGGAAATCACCCTGCCGCACCATTTTATTGAAGATACCCTGATACGCTGAGGGCGAGGCCGATGAAAAGGGAAATGCTCCGAATGAACCACGTAACCCTGATGGAAGAAGGGGTTATGCGGCTGAACGATTTTAACCTTTATGTTTTTACCGGGGAAATCCTGGGGCTTTTATTGCTCAACGACCGCGGGCTGAGCGCCTTTTTGCGGCTGCTGCAGCATAACATACCGCTGCATTACGGCGCGGTGTACTTTGAAGGCAAACTGGTGAACAGCTACGGCGATCCCGTGGATACGCTCAACCCGACGCAGATCATCGAACGCAGAAGCCACCTGATTGCCAACCTGACCCTTGCGGAAAACATCTTTGTGCTGAACCGCAACTTTGCGGATCGTATGATTCAAAATAAAAAACTGAACAGCCGCGCGGCGCTTGTGGCGGAGGACCTGAACATTACGGTTGATCTGGAAAGCCCCGTAGAGAAGCTTTCCACGTATCAGCGAATGGAAATTGAACTGATGCGTGCGGTCGTTTCCGGCACGGGGCTGGTGGTTCTGCGCGATCTGGTGCATCTGCTGACGACGGAGGAGCTGGAAGCGCTGCATCAGCTGATTCGAAAATGCGCAAAGATGGGAATCTCGTTCCTCTACATTTGCGATCAGGCTGAAACGATGGAGGAAGTCTGCGGGCGCGTGGCATTGTACCAGGATGGTTCCATCCGGAAAGTGATCCCGATTGACTCTGAAAAAGCGAAAGAGCAGCTGTCGCAGTATGTCGCCTCCTTTTTTGATATTGAGCAACCGATGTCGCAGGAGAAAGCGCCGGACGGGGCGGACGCGTTCCAGACGGTTCTTTCGCTCAGCAACTGCACGGACGATGTGCTTAACGACGTATCCCTGCAGGCGCGCCGGGGAAAGGTGACGCTGTTTGCGGATCAGCGTATGGAGGTGCTGGAACGCCTGTCGGAGGTGGTGCAGGGGCGGAAACGGCTTGCGGAAGGGCGGCTGGTCGCAACCGGACGTTTTGGGGAAGCGTGCATTGTGTACGAAATTCACCAAAACCCGACGCGAAGCATGCTGTTTTATAACCTGAGCGTGATGGACAACCTGTGCTTTCATCTGGATGACCGGTTAAGCAAGGTGTGGAAACCGAAAAGAATCCGTAAAAGCGCCAGAAAGGAGCTGCAAGCGCGCCTGAAAGAGCTGCTGTATGCCAAAAACCTGAACGGCCTGAATAAATCACAGCTGTACGACATTGTCTATTCCAAATGCCTGCTGGAAAAACCGGATCTGGCCATTCTGATGTGCCCGGTGGATAATACCGATATGGACCTGCGCCGCAACGTGCTGGAACACATCCGCATTTTAAGCGAAAATGAAATAGCGGTGCTGATCCTCTCCACCGATTTTTCGCTCAGCGCCTCACCGCTGATTGAGCAGGCGTACCGGATGGAGACGCCTGTGCCGGCAGAGCAGAGCATATGGCCGCCGACAGCTTACCGTTAAGCCGGTTCAACACGGGCATACGAAGCCCTTGGGGGATATGGCTCCCGGACGCACAATACAAATGTATATTCTGCGAACAAAACTCCCAAATTTAACACACCTATTCTAAATCCGGCTCCCTGTTCAAGGCGGGCCGGCATTTGTATAATGAAGGCAGAAAACGGGGAAGCGAGCGCAAAGCGCGGGGCTTCACCCGAAACATAACTTAACAAAGCAGGGTAAGGAGTGGAACACATGAAAAAATGGATTTCTCTGGCGCTTGTACTCACGATGCTACTCGGTTTGACCTCGCTCGCCTTGGCGGACGACGGCAAGATCGGCAATCTCGGCGCGGGCATCTATTCCGACACGGACGATTTTAACACCTACATTGCCAGCGCGATTGTCAAGAACGCCGAAGGCCGTGTGAGCATCAAAAACGTGGATAGCGGCTCCAACAACCAGGCGACGCAGAACGACCAGGTGGATGCGTGGATCGCCAAAGGCGCGGACGCGATTGCGCTGTCGGTTGTGGATACGGCCGCCGCCGAAGGCCTGATCAACAAGTGCGTTCAGGCGGACAACCTTCCGATTATCTTCTTTAACAAGGTAATCACCGATCAGGATCTGATCAACAGCTACGATCACGTATACCAGATCACTTCCACCGCCGGTTACTACGGCGCCGACATCGAAGCGAAAATCATGGTGGACGCCTGGAATGGCGGCGCGATCGATAAAAACGGCGACGGCGTGCTGCAGGTTGTGTTGCTTCGCGGCGACCCCAACCACACGGCCACCGAATCCCGCGCGCAGGGCGTTTACGACACGCTGACCGCCAATAACGTGCAGTACGAAGTGCTGGCGGACGACTACGGCGATTGGGACACCGCTACCGCGAAGGAAAAAATGGACTCCTGGATTTCCAAATTCGGCGATGAGATCGAGTTCATCGTATGTGCCAACGATGCCATGGCGCTGGGCTCGCTGCAGTCTATCCAGGCTGCGGGATTCAACGAGAACGGCTTGGACAGCGAAAAGTATATCCCGATCATCGGCATCGACGCGCTGCCCTCCGTGCTCCCGTTGATTGAGACCGGCGAAATGTATGCTTCCGTACTGCAGGATTCCGCCACGCAGGGCTGGCTGGTGGATCAGGTTGCCTTCAACATGATCAACGGGCTGGATGTTATGAACGGCATCGACCTTGAAACCATGGGCATTGAATACGACGCTGCCAACAAGACCTTCGGCGTGCCCTACACCCCGATCGACAAGAGCAACCTGGCTTCCGCTGAAGCGGCCTACCAATAAACCGTTATAACGGAACCACGGCGTTGCCGGGGCGCGGTAAGTGCTTAGCTTTTGTCTCCCGCGCCCCATTTTTACTACACTTCCAGGGGATGAAAACAATGGCGAACGAATATCTGCTTGAAATGACGGACATCTCCAAATCATTTCCGGGCGTGAAGGCGCTGGATAAAGCGTACCTGCGCATTCGCCCCGGTACGGTGCATGCCCTTATGGGGGAGAACGGCGCGGGCAAATCCACGCTGATGAAATGCCTGTTCGGCATCTACCACAAGGATGAAGGAACCATCCTGCTGGACGGCAAGGAAGTCTCTTTCACCGACTCCGCCATGGCATTGCAATACCATGTGTCCATGGTTCATCAGGAACTGAACCAGGTGCCCAACCAAACGGTGATTGAAAACATGTGGCTGGGTCGCTACCCGACCCGCCACGGCCTTATCGACCAGAAGAAGCTGGAAAAAGACACGAGGGCGATTTTTCAATCGCTCGACCTGAAAATCAACCCCAATGCCAAAATCGGCACGCTGCAGGTAGCCCAAAAGCAGATGGTGGAAATTGCCAAAGCCATCTCCTACCACTCGAAGATCCTTGTGCTGGATGAACCTACCTCCTCCCTGACGGATAAAGAGGTGGAGCATCTGTTTACCATCTTGCAGGCACTTAAGCAACAGCAGATGGGCATCATTTTTATTACCCACCGCATGGAGGAGGTTATGGCGATCTCCGACGACGTCACTGTTATGCGGGACGGGCAAACCGTAATCACCTCCGAAATCAAGCAAATAACGCAGAACGATATTATTCGCTACATGGTGGGCCGAGAAATCGGCGAGCGGTATCCGCAAAAGAACGTAAAGCCGCACGATACGTTGCTGAAGGTGGAAAACCTCTGCTCCAAACACCCCGCGTTTGAGGGTGTGAGCTTTGAGCTGCGGGAAGGCGAAATCCTCGGCATATCCGGGCTGGTGGGCTCCAAACGCACCGAACTGCTGGAAGCCCTGTTCGGCTGCCGGCAGGTGGGGGAAGGCACGATTTCCCTGCGCGGCAAGGAAGTGAAAAACCGCACGCCGCTGGAAGCCATGCAAAACGGCTTCGCCATGGTGACCGAGGAACGCCGTTCCAACGGCATTTACGCGCATATGAGCGTGGAATTCAATATTCTGATCTCCAACCTGAGAAAATATACGCGCAGGGGACTGCTGAGCAATAAAAAGATGGCGAAGGATGCGCGGGACGTGATACAATCCATGAACATCAAAACGCCATCCGCGAAAACTCCGATTTCCTCCCTTTCCGGCGGCAACCAGCAAAAGGCCATTTTGGGCCGGTGGCTGCTGTTGGGGCCGGATGTGTTGCTGCTGGACGAGCCTACGCGCGGTATCGATATAGGCGCTAAATACGAAATCTACAAACTTATCAACGCACTGGCGGAACAGGGCAAGGGGATCATTGTCGTCAGCTCGGAAATGCCGGAACTTTTCGGCATCAGCGATCGTCTGCTGGTGATGAGCAACGGCAAACAGGCCGCGATCCTCAACCCGGAACAGACCAATCAGGTCGAAGTAATGGAAGCCGCCGCAAAATACGTGTAACCGGAGGAGCATGAACATGGCTATCAATGATCAAAAGCCCCAAATGAACCGGCCTTCGTTTCAGAAGTTGCTGGTGGATAACGCGATTTATTTCGTATTGCTGGCGCTGCTGCTGCTGATCGTCATTATTGAGCCGCGCTTTCTGAACATCCGAAATTTCCAGAACCTGTTTGCCCAGTCCTCCACCAAGATCATCATCGCCATTGGGGCGGGCATGATTCTGGTAGTGCAGGGCGTCGACCTTTCCACCGGCCGTATTGTGGGCCTCGGCGCGGTTATCAGCGCATCGCTGATGCAAAGCGTCACCTACAAATACCGCATGTATGCCAACCTGCCGGAGCTTCCGCTGATCGTACCCATACTGGTAACCATCGCCGCCTGCGCCGTAATTGGTCTGCTCATCGGCTGCATGGTCGCCTTCCTGAAGGTGCCGCCGTTCATCGCGACGCTCGGCTCGCAGCTGGTCATTTTCGGCCTGGCCTCCCTCTACTATGCATCCCAGCCTTCCGGCGCGCAGCCGCTGGGCGGCATTGACAAGAGCATTACCGGCATTTCCACCGGGGCACTGACCATCGGCTCAATGCGCATCCCATACCTGACGCTGATCGCGCTGGCCATTGCGGTTGTCATGTGGGTGGTTTGGAACAAAACCCGCTTTGGCAAGTACATGTTCGCCATTGGCGGCAACACCGAAACGGCGCGCGTATCCGGCGTAAACGTAACCCGTACGCTGATTACGGTTTATACCATCGCGACGGTGCTGTACGCCATTGCTTCCGTGCTGGAAGTCGGGCGTATTGGCTCGGCCACCAGCTCCACCGGCGAAGGTTATGAAATGGATGCGGTTGCGGCCTGCGTGGTCGGCGGCGTTTCGCTGCAGGGCGGCGTGGGTTCCATCGGCGGCATTGTGATCGGCGTGCTGATGTTCACCATCATCAACTACGGTATGTCGTTCATCGGCATCAACATGTACTGGCAGTATATCGTCAAGGGCGGCATCATCCTGCTGGCCGTGATTCTGGATATGCGCAAACATGCCCGTCGTGTATAAAAAGGAGGAAAAGCATATGCGAGCTGCTGTCCGCAATACGGCACTTACGGAAAACTGTTCCAAAGAGATGATTTTGCAGTTTGTGAACGCCGTGCTCCCGAGCCTGACACTGGAGGAGAAAATCGGCATTATGAACGGGCAGGTGACCGAAAAAAAGCTTTTGGACGACCTGTTTGTGCTGGAACATTACAATGTAAAGCCTTATCCCACGCTGGCGGTGGACAGGCTCGGGCTGCCCAACGTACGCTTTGTTGACGGGCCTCGCGGCGTGGTGGCCGGAAGCGCCACCTGCTTCCCCGTGAGCATGGCGCGCGGCGCTACGTTTGACCGTGATCTGGAAGAAGACATCGGCCGCGCCATCGGCGCGGAGATCCGCGCGCAGGGCGGCAACTACTTCGGCGGTGTGTGCATCAACCTGCCGCGCAATCCCCGCTGGGGACGCGCGCAGGAATGCTACGGCGAGGACTCCTACCACCTGGGGGAAATGGGCGCGGCGCTTACCCGCGGCGTGCAAAGCCAGAACGTGATGGCGTGCATTAAACACTATGCCATGAACAGCATTGAAAACGCCCGCTTCAAGGCGGATGTGTTTGCGGACAGGCGCACGCTGCACGAGGTATACCTGCCGCATTTCAAGCGTTGCATTCAGGAAGGCGCGGCCTCCGTGATGGGCGCTTACAACAAGGTGTACGGCGAGCAGGCTTCCGAGTCCAAATATCTGCTGCGGGACATCCTGCGGGATAAATGGCATTTCGACGGCTTTACCCTTTCGGATTTTCTTTGGGCGGTGAAAGACGGCGTTAAAGCGGTGAAGAGCGGCATGAATATTGAAATGCCCTGCTTCTGTCGTTACGTGGAGGATTTGCCCAAGGCAATTGAGAGCGGCGAGCTGGACATGACGGCCATCGACGAAGCCGTAAGCTATATTCTGCGTACCATCCTCTACTTTGAAACCCGCCGCGACCCGCGGGAATACGGCAGCGACATGCTGGCGTGCCCAGCGCACTGCAGCCTTGCGCGCCGCGCGGCGGAGGAAGCTATGGTGTTGCTGAAAAACAACGGTGGCGTGCTGCCGTTTGACAAGGAGAAAACCGATAAAATCGTAGTGCTCGGCGTGTTGGGCGATACCGAGAATATAGGGGATCACGGTTCGAGCAAGGTGCATCCGTACTATACGGTAACGCCGCTTCGCGGGCTGATGAAGAAGATGCCGACCGCCCAGATCCTCTACAACGACGGCGCGGATTTGGAAAAGGCGCGGGAACTGGCGGCCGATGCCGACGCCGTGGTCATCGTTGCCGGGTATATCCACAGCGACGAGGGGGAATACCTTTCCGACCGCAGCGATATTGCGGAGGTGGGCGGCGACCGGGTTTCCATGCGGCTGCACAAGCGGGATACCGACCTTATCCACGGCGTCGGGGGCGTATGCAAAAACACGGTGGTGTCCATCGTAGGCAGCAGCGCGATTCTGATTGACGACTGGGTGGACGATGTTCCCGCCGTTCTTTTCTCCTTCTACAGCGGCATGGAAGGCGGAAACGCGCTGGCGAATATCCTGTTTGGCGATGCGTGCCCGGGCGGCAAGCTACCCTACACCGTCGCGTTGCGGGAAGAAGATTATCCGTTCTTCGATCCGGACTGCGAAAAGATCACCTACGAATACTACCACGGCTATGCCAAAATGGATAAAGAAGGCAAGGTAGTCGCTTATCCCTACGGCTTCGGCCTGAGCTATACCTCGTTTGCGTTTTCCAAGCCGGAAGTGCAGGTGCTTGCCGGTACGGCCAAGATTACCGTAACGGTTACCAATACCGGCGCCGTGAAAGGCGCGGAAGTGGTACAGCTTTATGTTGGGTGTGAGAACAGCGCGGTGGACCGCCCGGTGAAAACCCTGCGTGATTTTGCCCGTGTGGAACTGCTTCCCGGCGAAAGCCGTGTTGTGGAGCTGTCCTTTACCAAAGAAATGATGGTGTATTTCGACGAGACGGCCGATGATTTCAGGCAGGAGGACATTCCTTATACCGCTTATATCGGCAACTGCAGCGCCGCGAGCGCTTTGCAGAAGGTTACCCTGCGGTTTGACGCGTGAGGTGGAAGAATGAGAATCGGCGTAGATTACTACCCGGAACACTGGGAGCGCTCTCGCTGGGATGTCGACGCGCAAATGATGAAGGAAGCCGGCATACAGGTGGTGCGGCTTGCGGAGTTCGCATGGAGCCTGTTTGAGCCCAACGAAGGCGAATATCATTTTGAGTGGTTGGACGAGGTGATGGATTTCTTTGC
>JAQUXV010000111.1 GCA_028692205.1 Eubacteriales bacterium | reverse complement strand
GCGCTCGGGTCGTGCCTCCACGTTGCCCTATCCTCGTCACCGGCAAAGCGAAGGCAGTATATCACAGTTCGTCGCGGACGAACTACCACTAAGCAAATTTTGTACTTGACATGGGGTACACTTCAGAAAGCGCAGCCGTGTCGCCGGTCATGGAGATGAACACCACGTCCGGGCACTCGTTGGCCGCCTGCTGCATGTAGCTCTGGTGGCCGTAGCTGTCGGAAATGATGTATTTGCAGCCCTGCTCCACAAGATCCATTGCCGTGTCGTAGCAGGTTTCATCTTCGGAAATGTTGTATTTCCAGATGATCTGGTCTTCGGAGATGCCAACGGCCGCAGCCGCAGTCTCGATGCCCTTGATGTGAGCGTAATCGTAACCGGTGTTCTCATCGTGAACCAGAATGACGCCGATTTTGAGGGTGTCGTCCGCCGCCATTGCCGATGTAGCGGTAAATACAAACACAAGTGATAAAACGAGCAGTAACGAGATGATTCGTTTCATTTTTCAATCCTCCAACCTTTGCTTATATTTTTTGCATTCGCAACAGAACCCGACGATAGACAATGATTTCCCCACCAGATCCGGAAGGTATTTTACATGTATCAAGATACAGAATTTGCCGACGTTTGTCAATCACAACATTCGATGAAGCCGTGCTTTCGCAAGCACTTTGCGAGCCTTTGTTTTCCTGAGTTTATGCGGGTTGTTCACCGTGTGCGCGAACCCTTATGTGCATATGATAGGTATCGTTTATACAAAAAAAGTACAGCTCAGCGTTGGAAAAAGGCCCGATATGCCAACGTTTTACCGCGTGCCAGCGCGTCCACTTGCCAGGCTTTTTGAATATTGGTTATATCTGTTTTGTCCTGACGGAGAATTTTTTATTTTCTGATCATTTTACCCGGGAAACTGAGCCCTTCCCAGTTTTTATGTTGGAATAATGTTACTACTTCTTTTATGGATCAGAATAATGATACACCTCCTACTCCGCTCTTCGCGTTATTTTTAACGGAACACGATTTTTTACCGCATTTGCAATCTCGCAAATTCATGCAGTCCGTTCGCCTGTATCTGTTCGGTATGCTATGGAAAGATCGAGATGATACGGATGTTTGCCCGATTTTATTCACACACAGGAAAATTAGCCGAAAAGCTGCAGCGATGTGAGCGTACAGGAAAGCACGGCCGGGACGAGGAAGAACAGCCTCTGTAAAAGGGGTTGAGCGGCTTGAAATAAGCGTTGTATAGGATTCAAAATGTCGGAAACATGGGGCCGCGGATTCCCGATGAGTGCTCACCGGAGATTTTTTGGGGGAGGACAAAGAGAAAACGGAATATTTCGCGGCTGGTAAAATGTTGATGCCCTTTCGGGAGGAACTGTGCTTTTTTGAGGCGAAGAAGTTTGGAAAGGCGGGCAGAGCCGACAGCACCTGTCCGCGCGGAGGAGGGAGCCCATGGAAAGCAACCAGCAAGCGGCGAAGGCCGCCTGTGCGGCAGACGGCAAAGTAATGCCCTTAGTATTGAAAAACTGTAACTATCTTAACGTTTTTACCTCGCAGTGGCTGCATGGTGATATTGCGATAGACAACGGCCGCATCGTCGGCATCGGGGCTTATCATGGCGAGCGCGAAATCGACCTGACGGGGAAAACCTGCGTGCCCGGCATGATTGACGGGCACATTCATCTGGAAAGCGCCATGATTACGCCGCGGGAATTTGCGCGGGTTGCCGTGGCCCACGGTACGGCGGCGGTTGTGGCCGACCCGCACGAGATTGCTAATGTGCTTGGCATCGACGGCGTTGAGTATATGCTGCAGGCCAGCGAAAACCTGCCGCTGGATGTCTTTTTCATGGCGCCCTCCTGCGTTCCGTCTTCCCCGTTTGATGAAAGCGGCGCAATACTGAACCACGAGGCGATCGCGCCGCTGCTGGCCAATCCGCGGGTGCTTGGGCTGGCGGAAATGATGAACGTTCC
This sequence comes from Eubacteriales bacterium, assembly GCA_028692205.1. Next base: position 6,023 of record JAQUXV010000111.1, on the reverse strand, counting down.
CGGCGTGCTGGCGGGGGATGCGGATGTGATGCTGAAAATCGCCGAAACGAAGCGGCTGCACAAGCGGATAGACGGACATGCCCCCGGCCTGAGCGGAAGCGCCCTGCAGGCGTATATCGCCGCGGGGATCCAAACGGACCACGAATGCTCCGCGCTCCCCGAAGCGCTGGAGAAGCTGGCCCTTGGGCAATGGATCATGATCCGGGAAGGCTCTGCCGCCCGGAACCTGCAGGCGTTGCTGCCGCTTTTCAACCGGCCCTACTGTAACCGCTGCCTGCTGGTAACCGACGATAAGCACCCGGGGGATTTGCTTCAACTGGGGCATATCGACCACATGGTTCGAAAGGCGATCTCCCTGGGGGCGGACAGCGCGGCCGCCTACACCATGGCATCCTGGAACGCCGCGCAATGCTTCGGGCTTACGGGCAGAGGCGCCATTGCGCCCGGTTATGCGGCGGATATCGTGGTGATGGACAATGTAGAGAGCGCCGCGATCCATTCGGTTTATCACAACGGCGCGCTGGTTACGCCCGCGCAAATCACCGGCGAGGAAACGCCCATGCCCGCATCATCGTTCAACATGGCCCCGGTAACGCCGCAGACCTTCGCGCTGAAGGAAGCAAAAGTGATCGGTCTGGTGCCCGGAGAGCTGCTGACGACCGATGAAGGGAGCATATCAGCCGTCGACCCGCAAAAGGACATCGTAAAACTGGCCGTTATCGAGCGGCATCATGGCAGCGGGCATGTGGGAAAAGCCTACGTAAAGGGCTACGGGCTCAAGTCGGGCGCGATTGCCACCAGCGTGGCGCACGACGCGCACAACTTGATTTTGGCGGGCGTTTCGGACGAGGATATGGCGCTGGCGGCAAACCGGGTTGCCGATATGCAGGGCGGTATAGCCGTTGTGCAAAACGGGAAGGTGCTTGCCTCGCTGCCGCTGCCCATCGCCGGGCTGATGTCGCCCCGGCCTGCCGAGGAGGTACAGGAGGCGTTGACGCGCCTGATGGAGCACGCTTATCAACTGGGCGTTTCCAAACAGATTGATCCGTTTATGACGTTATCGTTTGTGAGTTTGCCCGTTATCCCCACGCTGCGGCTGACGACTTACGGTGTTGTCGACGCAGCAGCACAGGTACTTTTGTAAGCATCCAAGCGAGCCGAAGATGGGAAATGGGGCGACGCCCAAGCCCGTAGGGCGCGCCGATGCTGGCTGCCGCACCCCGGCGGCGCGGCATCAGACCGCTTTTTTGGAACCGGCGTCGCGCTTGAGGATGAACATATACTGCTGGTAGACGCCCGCGTATTCGCCGTACTCTTCGAAGGGCGATATACCGCCGTACTCCTCCTCGATTACGCGCTTGATCCATACATCCACAGGTGCGCGGGAAAGGCGGCGAAACCCGAAAAGCATCGCGCAGTTCGCGACCTTTGTGCCGACGCCGTGGATGGAGGTGAGCGCGGCGAACAGCGCATCGTCCGGCAGGGAGGCGAGCGCCTGAAGGTCGATCTCACCGGAAACCACCTTGCGTGCCGCGTCCAGCAGATAGGGCGCCCGGTAGCCGGTGCCGCACAGGCACATCCGGCTTTCCGCATCGCAGGCCAGCGCCTCCGGCGCGGGGAACGCTTTGCGGTCCGTGCCCGCTACCGGCTTACCGAACATATCGCAAATTGCCTCCACACAGGAGCGGATGGCCTTGATATTCTTGCGCTGGGATAAAATAAAGCAGCACAGCGTTTCCCACGGGTCCTGACGGAGAATGCGAAGGCCATGCGAGGCGGCGACCGCCCGCGCCAGAAACGCGTCGTCCTTTGGCGCGGCGTTCAGGATAGCTTCGTAATCCGTGTCCAGATCGAAGTATCCCCGCCAGAGCCGGTAAAAGTCCGCCTCGCTGCAATCGAAAGAAAAGCGCCCCCCGCCGAGCGCCGTTATGGCGATGCGCTCGCCGAAGGCGATGGTTTCCACCATATCCGGGCCTGCGGGCACCATGCGGAAGCACTGCCCGCTTTCCATGATTTCAAAAGGGTCAAAATGATTCGCAGAAATTTCCAAACGAACGACCTCCCGGAATCAATAATGCTGATTTTTATGTTTGAGCGGAAAACCGCAGTATGCGTTGCGTGCCGTCGGCGCGCAACGTTGACGAACGCCGCGCAAAACGCTATCATTAGCGGTAACGGAGGCGATGGAAAATGCCGTTTCAAATAAAGCATGCGGATATTACCACCCTGCGTGTGGATGCGATTGCCAATGCGGCAAATCCCGCCCTGCAGGCGGGCGGAGGCGTGTGCGGCGCGATTTTCGCCGCGGCGGGCCGGGCCGAGCTGCAGGCGGCATGTAACGCCATCGGCGGCTGCGCCACGGGCGACGCGGTGATTACTCCGGGTTTCCGGCTGCCCGCGCGCTTTATCATCCATACGGTCGGGCCGATGTGGCGCGATGGAAACCATGGGGAAGAAGCGCTGCTCGCGTCCTGCTACCGGCGCTCGCTGGAAGTGGCGGTGGAAAACGGCCTTCGTTCCGTAGCGTTTCCGTTAATCTCCGCCGGTATCTTCGGCTATCCGCGCGAACAGGCGTTGGCGGTGGCGGAGCAAACCGTGAACGCTTTCCTGCTGAAAGCGCCGGAGCTGGATGTGACGCTCGCCCTTTATCCGTAGCCAAAAACCGCGGATCACCGGTAAATATAGTTGGAAGGATGATTTTTCCGTGAGTAAAATCGATATCGTACGCAAAGCCATGATGGACGCCCTGAAAGCGGGGGACAAGCCCCGTAAAGACGCGCTGAGCCTGCTGTTGTCGGCGCTGAAGGCCAAATGGATCGACAAACGCGCCGATCTGACCGAGGACGAGGAAAACGCCGTGGTCTACAAAGAAATCAAAGAAGCGCAGGAAACGCTGGATACCACGCCGCCGGACCGTACCGCGATTGTTGAGGAAAGCAAACTGCGCATCAGGATATGGAGCGAATTTGCCCCCGCGCGTATGGACGAGGCCGAAATCCGCAAGGTGATCGGCGAAGCCGCGGCGGAACTGGGCGGCAACCTGACCGCGCAGGACAAAGGCAAGCTGATGAAAACGCTGATGCCGAGGCTGCAGGGCAAAGCGGACGGCAAGCTGGTGAACCAGCTTGTGGGCGAATTGCTGAAATAATCAGCCGATATAGCCGCCCGTCTCGTCGTTGTCGTCGTCCGGTACGGGCGAAGGCGTTACCGACGGGTCCTGTGTTTCGCCGGTCAGGCCGTCGTTGCTGAAATTCAGGATGGCGGTATTGCCGTTGCGCGTACAGGTAAGCGTGTAGTCGCCTACCGTACGGATGTAACCGCCGTTGTTCTCCCGCATACCACGAACCACATCGGTTACGAGCGCGTAGCGTGCGGCGGGGTCCCGGTCGGCATCCATGGCCATTAAAAACGCGTAGCTGTGATAGCCGGAAATGGCAAAATCGTTGTATGCGGTGTCCCCGTAGGCCATGCTGGGGGGCGCGGTAAGCTGAATATCACAGGTTTCGATAACGCCTGTGATGTCCACAGCCAGATTGACGGTAAGCACATCGCCGTACAGATCGTAATACGTATGGCTGTCGCCCGCACCGCCGCTGCGCTGGGAAAGCACCAGGGGCAGCAGGTGACGGCTGTCGTTATCGTTGATAAAGGTAACATCTTCCTGATAATACGCCGCAAAGGTGTCGTAACTCTGGCCGTTCAGCGCCAGAGCGCAAGCGGGCAGAAGCAGCACAAGGATGAGCGTAAGCGCGGTGATCCGTTTCATAGGATACCTCCTTGCCGGAATACGCATAGCATAGCATGGGCGCGGGCGATTTTCAAGCTTGGTAAACAACCGGAAATAACAGTGAAAGCGAGGGTTTCCCATTCGGGAAACCCTCGTCGGCATACTGAAAAGACCCATCTGCTTTGTCGCCTGCGCCGCAACGGGCGGTCATGTACGTCCGTGTACGCTCCCGCCCGTGTGCGGCTCGACTTCGTGCATTTGAACCTTTTTGAGCAAGCTGAGCTTGCGTACTTGCATGGGGTTTTTCAACAGGCTGAGGGTTTCCCATTCGGAAAACCCTCGTCGGCATACTGCAAAAGACCCATCTGCTTTGTCGCTTGCGCCGCAACGGGCGGTCATGTACGTCCGTGTACGCTCCCGCCCGTGTGCGGCTCGACTTCGTGCATTTGAACCTTTTTGAGCAAGCTGAGCTTGCGTACTTGCATGGGGTTTTTCAACAGACTGAGGGTTTCCCATTCGGGAAACCCTCGTCGGCATACTGCAAAGACCCATTCGCTTTGTTGCCTGCGCCGCAACGGGCGGTTACGTACGTCCGTGTATGCTCCCGCCCGTGTGCGGCTTGGTTTAGCGCATCTGAACCTTTTTGGGCAGGCTGAGCTTGCTAGAGGTTTGTAAATGGGTTGAGAGTTGCCTGAATGGAAAACTCTCAACCCGTTGATATTCGATAAATTATCCTTTGATGGAACCGGCCACAACGCCTTCCACAATGTATTTCTGTAAAAGGATGAAGAAAGCAACCGAGGGCAGAATAGCCAGCACCATGGCGGCCAGCGCGTAATGCCACTTGGTGTTCAGCTGACCGACGAAGTTATAGGCCGCCAGCACCAGCGTTTTGGTTTTCGGCGAACCGTTCACCATCAATAACGGAAGCAGAAAATCGTTCCAGATCCACATCACGTCCAGCACCACCACGGTGGCGGTAACGGGCTTGAGCAGCGGGAAAATGATGCGCCGGAAGGTAACGAAGGTGGTTGCGCCGTCGATGGTCGCGCTTTCATCAATCTCCGAGGGGACGGTCTTCATAAAATTGAAGTAGATGAAAGTCGCCATCGGAACGCCGAACCCCCAATACTGGATGCCGAGGCCCCACGTGCTGCCGGAGAGGCCGAGGGTGCTCATGGCTTTCAGCAACGTAATCATGATAGTCTGGAAGGGGATCAGCATGGGCGTGATGATCAGCGTGTGCAAAAGCTTGGTGGCGCGGGTTTTCCGCCGGTCGAGAATGTACGCGGCCATGGATGAGAACGCGACAATCCCCACGATGCCGATCACGGTGATAACGACGTTGTTGCCGAACAGCCGGAAATACTCCATCTTTTCGATCACGTAGGTGTAGTTCTCCACGGCGAGGCGCTGCGGCAGCGCGAGAACGTTCAGCAGCACTTCCTTGAACGGCTTGAAGGAGTTGATCAGCATCAGCAGCGCCGGATAGATGTATAGTACGGCAAGCAGAGAGATCAGCGTAATCAGCAGAACGCGGCGCACGCGCTTGTGGCGAACCGTGTTTTGACGGCGGTCTACGGTAACGGCGGTCATAAATCCACCTCCCGACGTTCAAAAATCTTCAATACGAACTGCGTCAGGATCAGCACGATCACAAAGAACACGATGGCTTTGGCGGAACCAAGCCCGTAATGGTTGTTCTGGAACGCCTCACGGTAGATCTCCAGCGTGGCGCTGTAGGTGGCGCCGCCGGGGCCACCCTTGGTGAGGGCCAGAATAATGTCGAAAACTTTCAGCGAGTTGGTGAGCGACATAAACATGCACGTGGTGATGGAAGGGCCGAGCAGCGGGAGCACGACTTTGAAGAACCGCTGCCGGGCGTTGGCGCCGTCGATGCTGGCGGCTTCCAGCACATCGGTCGGCACGGCCTGAAGCCCGGCGATGTACAGTACGATATAGAAGCCGAGCGACTGCCACACGCCCACGATGATGACCGACCAGCCGGCCAGCGAAGCATCGCCAAGCCAGCTCAGGTTCCACACCCCCCAGCCAGTGACCTCGTAGAGTTTTTCAAAGCCCTGCGAGAAGATGAATTTCCAGATGAAGCCGACGATGGTCATGCTCATGATATAAGGCAGAAAGAACATGCCGCGCAGGAAATTGGCGGCCTTGAACTTACGGGTCAGCGCAACCGCCAGCGCCAGCGCCAGCACGTTGCTGAATACGATAAAGAAGAAAGCGTACTTGCCGGTAAACAAGAGCGCTTTGATAAAATCGTTGTTGCCGGTAAAAA
>JAQUXV010000110.1 GCA_028692205.1 Eubacteriales bacterium | reverse complement strand
ACAACGAGGATCGCTATCGCTGCCGATATCTGTACGATCATTTGAAAGCGCTTTGCGAGTGTTGGCTTCCGGTGGAGCGGTATTACCACTGGTGTTTCACCGATAATTTTGAGTGGGCTGCGGGGGAAAGCGCCCGTTTCGGGCTGGTGCATGTGGATTACGAAACCCAAACCCGCACGGTGAAGCGCAGCGGCCTGTTTCTCCGTGATGTGATTGCCGCGCACGGCGTAACGGAGGAACTATATCAGGAGTATGTGAAGGGTCAACGGTATCAAACCGAAGTATAAACGAGGGATGAACATGCAACCGTGGTGGAAAGAGCGGGTAGTTTATCAAATCTACCCGCGCAGCTTTCAGGACAGCAACGGAGACGGCATTGGCGATATTCCGGGCATTATTTCCCGGCTGGATGAGTTGAAGGCGCTGGGCGTCGGCATAATCTGGCTGTCGCCGGTGTATTGCTCGCCGGATGCGGACAATGGATACGACATCAGCGATTACCGGGATATCAACCCGAAATTCGGAACCATGGCGGACATGGAACGCCTGTTTGCCGAGGCGGAAAAGCGTGATCTGAAAATTATCATGGATCTGGTGATCAACCATACGTCGGACGAGCATGAATGGTTCCAGAAAAGCCGCGATAAAAGCAGTCCCTACCGTGATTATTACATCTGGCGTCCGGCCGGACCGAACGGCGGCGTGCCCAACAACTGGACCGGTTTTTTTATGGGCTCCGTGTGGGAGTGGGATGAAAAAAGCGGGGAATACTACCTGCATCTCTTTGATCAAAAGCAGCCGGATTTGAATTATCACAACCCGAAGGTCATCCAAGAAGTGAAGGATATTATGCGCTTCTGGCTTGATAAGGGCGCAGCAGGGTTCCGCTGCGACGTGATCAACGTGATTTATAAAACCTCGCTGGCCAACGGTAAACCCCGCGCCGCCATCCGGGGGCTTGAGCATTACAAGTCGCAGGAAGGCAACCACAGGATTTTGCAGGAACTTCGTCGGGATGTGTTGGAACGCTACGATTGCTTTACCGTGGGCGAAACCGTGATGGTGGACGTGCCCGAAGCAAGGGAGCTTTGCGAGCCGGAACGCCGCGAATTGGATATGGTGTTCTATTTCGACCATCTGGAAGTGGATCGCAGAATTGCCCGCTACATCGGCAAGCGCTTCAAGGCGAAAAACCTGCTGAAAGTGTTGACAAAGTGGCAGAATGGGCTGAGCTGGAACGCCGTTTACTTTGAAAATCACGATCAGCCGCGCATCGTATCGCATTACGGGAACGATGGGGAATACTGGGAGCGCAGCGCCAAGCTGATCGCCACGATGGAGTTTACCCTGCGGGGCACGCCGTTTGTGTATCAGGGTCAGGAAATCGGCATGACGAACTTTGATTTTACGTTCCTGTCCCAGCTCAACGATGTGGAGAGCAAAAACATCGACGCGCTGATGAAAAAGAAGCTTCTTATTCCCGCAGGGCTGCGCTGGAAATGGATACGGGAAGCCTCCCGCGATAACGGGCGAACGCCCATGCAGTGGACGGCGGGCACGAACGCGGGCTTTACTACGGGTAAACCGTGGCTTGGCGTAAACGGAAACCATACGAAGATCAATTATCTGGCAGAGGAGAAGGATGAGCATTCCGTTTTGTGGTATTATCGCCGGATGATCGCCCTGCGCGCGGAAAGCGCAACCCTCAAATTCGGAGCGTTTGCCCCGGTTTTCGCCGATAACCGGGTGCTGGTGTACGCCCGTACGCTGAACAAAGAGCGTTATACCGTGCTTTTGAATTTCTCCGGCAAGCCCGTAAAGGCCGATTATCAGGGGAAAGTAATCATATCCAATACAGAAATCAGCACATATCACGGAATGCTGCAGCCCTGGGAGGCCGTGGTGCTGCGCGGGGAGGATGAACCATGATTTCGTTTCAAAATCAGGAATTTCGTTTGACAACGAAAAACACAAGCTATTGGTTTCGCCTTACAAAGTTTGGGCATCTGGAACATGTGTATTACGGCGAACGTTTGCCGGACGATCAGGCGATGGAGCCGCTTGCGCTCAAGCACACGGCGCTAACGGGCACTTCCATCGCTTATGACCCGAGCGACCCGATCTATTGCCTGGATACGCAGTGCCTGGAATGGTCCGGCATTGGCAAAGGGGACTACCGCGACACCCCCGCGGAAATTAAAATGCCGGACGGCACCTACACTGCGGATTTCCGCTACCAAAGTCATACCGTAACCGACGGCAATGTGCCGATGGCGTCGCTGCCGTCGGCCTACGGGGAGGCAAAAGACTGCCAAACCCTTCAAATTGCGCTGCTGGACGAGAGCAACCAGGTATCGCTGACGCTTTACTATACCGTGTACGTGGAAGCCGATGTTATTACCCGCCGAACGACGCTGAAAAACCAAAATAAAAAGCCGCTGACCATCCGAAAACTGATGAGCCTGATGCTCGACCTGCCGGAAGACCGTTACCGCATGATCACCTTCGATGGCAACTGGATTAAGGAAACGCACCGGCACGACCGGGAAATCAGCTATGGCATCACGATAAATTCCTCCACCACCGGGGAAAGCAGCCAGCGCCACAACCCGGGCTTTCTGTTGGCGACGGAAGGGGTGAGTGAAACCCGGGGGAAGGTGTACGGTTTTAACCTCGTGTACAGCGGCAATCATTTCGGCGCGGTGGAACTGTCCCATCAGGACCTTGTGCGGGTGGAGCTGGGCATTAACCCCTATTGCTTTGAGTGGACGCTGAAAACAGACGAGCGTTTCGAAACGCCCGAAGCCGTAATGAGCTTCTCCTCCGATGGCTTCAACGGCCTCTCGCAGCATTTTCACAGCTTTGTGAACAACCACATCGTTCGCGGTGACTGGAAGGGCAAAGAACGCCCGGTGCTGGTGAACGAGTGGGAAGCGTTCTTTTTCACCTTTACGCGCGGCAGGCTGCTCCGGCTTGCGCGGCGCGCTAAAAAAGTGGGCGCGGAGCTGTTTGTGCTGGACGACGGCTGGTTTGGCAAACGGTACGACGATAAGGCGGGGCTGGGCGACTACAACGTTAATCCCCGAAAGCTCCGCAAGGGGATGGCGGAGTTTGCCGGGCAGATACACCGCATGGGGCTAAAATTCGGTCTCTGGTTCGAGCCGGAAATGATCAACCCGGACAGCGATCTGTACCGCGCTCACCCGGAGTATGCGCTGGCTACGCCCGGCAAAACCCCGGCGCTTGGCCGCAACCAGCTGGTGCTGGACCTTTGCAACCCGGCGGTGCGGGATTATATCGTCGAAAATGTAACCCACATCCTGGACACCTGTAAGATCGATTATGTGAAATGGGATTACAACCGCCACATCAGCGACGCGTGCTCGGCACACGTGGCCGATCAGGGCGAGTTTTACCACCGCTTCATGTTGGGGCTGTACGACGTATTAAGCCGTATTTTCAGGCCCAGACCCCACATTCTGCTGGAAAGCTGCTCCAGCGGCGGCAACCGTTTCGACCTCGGTATGCTGTGCTACTCTCCGCAAATCTGGACGTCGGACGACACCGACCCCATCGAGCGCCTGAGCATTCAGGGGGGACTGAGCTACCTGTATCCGCTTTCCGCGATGGGCGCGCACGTATCCGAGGCCCCGCACCAGCAAACGCTCCGCGCCACGCCGTTTGCCACCCGGTTTAACGTTTCGGCGTTCGGGTGCCTGGGGTACGAGCTGGATTTAAAGCGCCTGACTGCTGTGCAGAGGAAAGAGGTAAAACGGCAGATTGCCTTTTACAAGCGGTACCGGCGCGTGATGCAATACGGCGTGTTCTGGCGCGGTGAAACGCGCAAGCCCAACCAGATCGAGTGGCATTGCGTGGATGAAAACGGCGCGACCGGCGTAAGCGGTTTCTTCCAGACACAGGCGAACGCTGCGGAAAACTTCGACCGCCTGCGGCTGATGGGGCTTGCGCCCAAACGGAAATACCGGGTGGATACACGCCCCCAGCAGATGATGCTCCGGCGTTTCGGCGGGCTGATCGAACACGCGATCCACATCAAGCTGAACCCGGAAGGCTGCTTGTTCGGTATGCTCAATCGTCGGTTCAGTCTGCCGGACTGTGTGGAAAGCTACGCGGGTTACGGAAACGCGCTGATGGATGGAGTGCTTTTGAACAACCAGTTCATCGGAAGCGGCTACAGCCGCGACATCCGTGTGTTGGGCGATTACGGCTCCAACCTGTATGTGGTACAGGCGGAGGATGAGCGGCTGGCGGGCTGAAAAACGGGAGGTTCTGCAAATGGAGAAAAATTACGACCGGCGAAACCATTACTGCTTTGGCTTGGGCACCATTGGACGGGATATGTTTTATACCATGGTCAGCATGTACGTGATGGTATACATCACCGAGGTGCTGAACGTTCCGGATTCGACGCTTGCGATCATGACGGCGCTGCTGCTGGTGCTGCGCACTTTCGATGCTTTCAACGACCCGTTTATGGGCCTGATTGTGGATAACACCCGCTCCCGTTTCGGCAAATTCAAACCGTGGATACTGGTGGGCGCGCTGATCGGCGGGGCGAGCATGGTGCTGATGTATCTGGATATGGGTCTTACCGGCGCGGCGTATGCGGCGGTGTTCGCGGCCTGCTATCTGGTTTGGGACGTCTTTTACGGCCTGAACGATATTGCGTACTGGTCCATGATGCCCGCACTTTCCACCGACCAGAAGCAGCGGGAGAAAATCGGCTCCTTTGCCCGTATCTGTGCGAATATCGGCCTTTTTACGGTGGTGGTGGGCATTATTCCCGCAACCAACGCGCTTACGGCCGCCACAGGCAGCGCCAAGCAAGGCTGGTTCCTCTTCGCGGTGCTGATTGCGCTGCTGATGCTGGGTTTCCAGTTGATTACTCTTTTCGGCGTTAAGGAACACAAGGGGTATTTTAAGCAAGAAGAAAAAACAACGATCCGGCAGCTGTTCGGCGTGCTGTTCAAAAACGATCAGCTTTTATGGGTGGCGGTCGCAATGTCCCTGTTTATGATCGGGTATACCACCACCACGAGCTTCGGCGTGTACTTCTTCAAATACGCGTATAAAAACGAGAATATGTACTCCATGTTCGCGCTGGTGCTGGGCATATCCCAGCTGGCGGCGCTGAGCATATTTACGTGGTTCCGCAAGCGCTTTACCCGCCGCAAACTGTATACGGGCGCAACGGCGCTGGTGGTGGCCGGGTACCTGCTGTTCTTCTTTGCTCCCATGAGCATGGCCTTTATTGGCGTTGCGGGCGTGCTGATTTTTGTTGGGCAGGCGTTCATCCAGATGCTGATGTTGATGTTTCTAGCCGATTCCATTGAATACGGACAGTGGAAGCTGGGAAAACGCAACGAGAGCATCACCTTCTCCGTGCAGCCGTTTATTAACAAGATCGGCGGGGCCATCGCCAACGGCGTGCTGGGGCTTACACTGATTTTATCCGGCATCAACGCCGCGCCGACGCCGGACGACGTAACGGCTTCCGGCATCACCACCATGAAGATTTCCATGATGATCCTGCCGCTTTGCGCGATCGTCGCAGGATATATCGTCTACATGAAGAAGTTTACCATTGATGAGAAACGGTATGCACAGATCTTGACGGATCTTCAGGCGCGTGGGGACATTGCCGCCAGGCAGGAGGATAACCCGTGAGAAAGATGCAGGCCGCAAGCCTTACGTTTTTGGTGATAACGGTTGTGATATTAACGGCATGGAGATGGTTTTTGCCGCTGCCGGACTGGACGGTGCGGGTGAACGGTGTTACGATGATTTTGTCGATGATGCTGTTCTCGTTTAGTTCCGTCCGGCTGCGCATGACGAAATAAGACAATCGAAAAGGGGGAGCACGATGCGGCGTAAAGACAGAGAGATAACGGATGTGAACGCGATCAACGGGATGATTCAGGCGTGCGATTGCTGCCGGCTGGGGATCAAAGACGGTAACAGCGTTTATATCGTGCCACTCAATTTTGGATATTCGTATATCGGCGGCAAGGGCGTGTTTTACTTTCACTGCGCCAATGAAGGCAAAAAGCTGACACTGCTTGGGCACGGTTCTGCCGTCGGCTTTGAGCTGGATACCAACCACCAGCTGGTTCGGGGCGAGAAGGGTTGCGATTTCACTTTCCTGTACAGCAGCGTTATTGGAAGGGGAATTGTAACCAGAATCGAAGAGACGGAAGAAAAGGAAAGAGCGCTTGCGCTGATCGTATCCCATTACGGCGGGCCGGGGGACTGGCACTTTACGGAGGCGGAAGCGCAAAGCGTGACCGTTTTGAGGCTGGATGTGCTGAAAATGACCGCCAAAGAAAACCGCAGATAAGGATATATTGGCTTACTATGCAAACGATAAAAACAACAGGGGCGGGGAACGAAGCCGTGGACGCTGAATTTATCAACTTAACAACGGAAAACCTTGCCGACGAGCATCTGTGCTGCATTATCCGCAGCAGGATACGACATCCGGGGGTTGAAGCTAAACGGCAATGGCTGTCTGAGCGACTCAAAGAAGGCCATGTCTTTCGAAAACTCAATGAAAAAGCGACGACGTTTATTGAATACGCTCCGTTGGAAACCGCCTGGGTACCGGTTGAAGGCGACCATTATCTTTATTTGTATTGCTTATGGGTTAACGGCAACTGCAAAGGCAAAGGGTATGGAAAGTCGCTGATGGAATACTGCCTGGCGGATGCGAAAGCAAAGGGAAAATCCGGCGTTTGCATGCTTGGAGCCCAAAAGCAAAAAGCCTGGCTTTCGGACCAGACATTCGCCAAAAAGTTTGGTTTTACGGCTGTCGATTCCACAGAGAACGGCTACGAGCTGCTTGCGCTTTCGTTGGACGGAACCGTGCCACGGTTTACACAGAGCGCGAAAAGGGGAAAAATCGAAAGTCAGGCGCTGACGGTTTATTATGACCTGCAATGCCCCTATAGTTATCAGAATGTTGAGATGATCAAACAGTATTGTGAAACAAGCGGCGTACCGGCATCCTTCATTCTGGTGGACACGCTGCAAAAGGCAAAGGAATTGCCCTGCGTTTTCAACAACTGGGCAGTGTTTTACAAAGGAAAGTTCGAGACGGTAAATTTGCTGGATGTCACTGCTTTGCAAAGAATTCTGAAAAAATAAAGCGAAAATCGCGGCGCTGATTTTACGTATCTGGGTTGCCCGCAAAGAAATATCTGTTGACTGCCGGGCCGTTTAGCAAGAAATTACCTGTAATGTATGGCAAGACCCGGAAAAGGACGACCGGGTCAAACCTGCCAGGGTTCGGCGCATCGGTATACAAAGGAACCATAAGGAAAGCTGTCCGATTTCTGATAATCGGGCAGCTTTGAGCGCTTGGAGCTAATTGTGTTACCTGCGGGCAGAAAACACCCGGGATGGGCGTTTGAAAGCTGACAAGCCCGCCTTGCCAGACCGGACCAGAATATGAACGCGGCGATGGACTAGCAGTTGCCCGTGTAAACATACCGCAGGTGTTTCAGCGCCACCTCCCGCAGCCGGTAAACGGTTTCAACCGGCGTGGGCGGACGATCTACCAGATGGTAGCAGGGGAAGAACCGGCTGATGTGCAGTGGAAGCTCCGGGTCGATCTCCGCAAGCCACAACGCCTCCTGCTCCATCTCGGCCTCCGAATCGTTGAGATCGGGAATGATCAGCGTCGTTACTTCCACATGGCAGCTTGCGGCCGACAGCCGGATGGCATCCTTCACGGTCTGCAGATCGCCCCCGACAAAATCGTAGAATTTTTGAGTGAACCCTTTCAAATCGATATTCATCGCGTTGATCAGCGGCAGCAGCTCAGCAAGCGGCTCCCGGCAGATCATCCCGTTGGTGACCAGCACGTTGAGAAGCCCGGCTTCGTGCATGAGCTTTGCGCAGTCGCGCACGTATTCGTAACCGATCAACGGCTCGTTGTAGGTAAAGGCGATGCCGATGTTGCCCTGCCCCTTCAAAGCAAGCGCTTTTTGCACCAGTGCTTCCGGCAAAACCTCCGTTGTGT
>JAQUXV010000109.1:3392-8107 GCA_028692205.1 Eubacteriales bacterium | reverse complement strand
GGCTGGCGGCCGATAAACAGGTTTTCCGCCACGCTCAGGTTCGGGCACAGGTTCACCTCCTGATATACGGTGGAAATGCCGCGCTTCTGCGCCTCCAGCGTGGAGTGGTTGCGAATGGCGTTTGTAATGCCGCCAACGTGGATTTCTCCCTTTTCGAAATCATGCACGCCGGTCAGGCATTTGATGAGGGTAGACTTTCCCGCGCCATTTTCACCCATCAGCGCATGAATCTCCCCCCTGCGCAAGGTAAAATCGACATTGTCCAGCGCTTTGACCCCGGGAAAGGTCTTGCTGATACCGCGCATGGTCAGGACGACCTTTTCATCCATAGTCATCCATTCCTTTCTTATTTTTGTGAAAGAACCGGCGTCATGCCGCCCGGCGGCCCGAGAGCCGCCCGGTTCCCTCATACGGAAAAGCGGGAGGAGCTGTAAAGCTTCTCCCACTTCTCCACAGTTCCGTATGCCGGATGATCAGCAGGTGAGTTGCTTAGTACGCCCTGCCGTCCAGAACTTCCTGGGTCATCGTGGTCGCATACTGGGAGGTGATGCCGGGGGCGCAGAAGGCTTGGTCCACTACGAGGGTGAACTTGTCCACGGTCTCGCCAGCCTGAAGCTTCATGATGATATCTTTCACGATCGCAGCCTGAATCGGGTTGCACTCTACGTTGGCGTTGATCTTGCCTTCCAGCGTGTAGGTGAGGCCCGCGTTCGTCGCGTCGTAGGAGATCAGGGTCACGTCGCCGCCCACGCCGTAGGTGATGCCGGCAGCGTCCATCGCGTCCATCGCGCCGTAGGCTTCGTTATCGTTCTGGCAAACCACAACGTTGAACTGGCCTTCGTAGGACTTAATGAAGCTTTCCATAACTTCCTGGCCGCCAGCCTGCGTGAAGTCGCCGCTCTGGCTGTCCAGAATCTTCCATTCGGGATGATCCGCAGCGATGTTGCCGAAGCCTTCGGTGCGGCCCAAGGTAGCGGAAGCGCCTACGGAGCCTTCGATCACGAGGATGTTGGCATCCGCGCCGTTCAGGTACTCGGCCAGCCAGTTGCCGGCGGTTTCGCCTTCTTTAACCATGTTGGTGCCGATGCGGGCCGTATACTCGGAAGGATCGGCGTCCACATCACGGTCGGCGATGATCGTCGGGATTCCGGCGTCCGCGGCTTCTTTCAGCACGGTGTTCCAACCGGCGGTCTCGATGGGAGCGATGATGATGTAATCCAGGCCCTGCTCGATAAAGCTGCGTACAGCTTCCAGCTGAACGGCGTTATCGTTGTCGCAATCGACAAAGCTGAGTTCGAAACCATTCTCCGCGGAGAAAACCGATTTGTAGTTCTCGGTGTTGGCGTTACGCCAGTCGGATTCGTGGCCCACCTGAGCATAGCCAACTTTGATAAGGTCTTCGGCGGCAGCGAAGGAGCACAGTGCAAACACCATGACCAACGCCAACATGACGGCAACAAGTTTCTTCATGAATGGGAACCTCCTCGATCATTTTTCCGGAAAGCTGTCCGTACTTCCCGTGTATGGAACTATTCTATCGGAGGTGGTTCCCGAAAAAAAGCCACAGGTTTCCCTATTACGTTCAATATCTTTTGAAGTTGTCCAGCCATCTTTCATTTCGTTTTCGCCGAGGTGGATTTTTTCCGATATGTGGTAAATTCTTCCGGTTGTCCGTTGATCCCGTTCATCTGCCGAATCCCGGAAAGCCTTTATTTGACTATACTTTGCGATAGTCCCTCGGGGAAACGCCCTCGTTTTTCTTGAACAGGTAACTGAAATAATGCGGGTCGTTGTACCCGACGGCGAACGCCACATCCGACGTGCGCATTTGCTGGTCTCGCAGCAGCTGCCGGGCTTTCGCCATCCGCACGGAGGTGAGGTATTCCGTGAACGTTACGCCCGTTTCCTGCGAAAAAACCGTACAAAAATGATTGTTGCTCAACGCCACATGCCCCGCCACCTCGCGCAGTGTCAGGTCGGGGTTGGAAAACTGTTCGTCAATGAAGGCTTTGGCTTTACGAATCACCATGCCGTATCGTGCGGAGCCTTGCTCGTCGCGGTATTCCAGCGCGGTTTTCAGCAGTTCCCGAGCCATCGCCATCGCTTCCTCCAGCGTGGACGCAACGGCGCTTCGGCCGTCCGACTGGAAGGCGGACGGAATAATCTCCTGCGGTTCGCCGCCGCAGTCCCGGATGATGCGGGAAGCCGAAAGCACAATATCCACAAAGATATAGTTGATCATCAGCTTGCTCTGTGCGGCTGTCTGCCCGATAGAACGCATATAGTCCGAAAGGATTGTATCCACCTGAGCGCTGTTGGCGTTTCGCAGTTTTTCAAAAATCTGCGGCACCTTCACGTTCACCAGCGACAGGCTATCCTGAGGGGCAATATCCAATACGCCCACGATGCGGCGGTCCCGGTTCAGGTTCTCCGCTTCATTCAGGGTGCGCAGCAGCGCGCACGCGTCGGCGTAGGAGTGCGGCACCTCCCCCAGCTCACGCACGGTCGTGCCAATCGCCATCAGCGGCTTCAGTTCCGTATTGCGCTCCACGTCGAATTTTACCGCCTGCGCAAGGCCGTAGGTACGTTCCTCAATATCGTTGTCGTCGTCGCCCATCACCAGCATCACAAAACGGCCCTGCATCTGGCACAGGCACACCGTTCCGCCGCTGCTCTCCGCCAACCTGCAAAGCAGGCTCTCGGCCGCGCGGGTTTCCTCCGCGCTTACAGCGTCGCGCCCAAGCCCGATCACCATCGTCAAATACCGTCTTGCCACCAGGCTCATCTGCAATGCCCGCGCACGCTCGATCACTTCGTTTTCATTCACGCCCGCAATCAGGTCGCCCAGCAGCCGCTCCTTCAACAGTTGCCCGGAGGATGCCAGCTGATCCCGGTACGTCCGCAGGTTGGCCTGACGGCGCTTATCCTCCCGAATACAATCGGCAAGGTGGTTCAGCACCTGCAAAAGCTCCTGCCCACTGACAGGTTTCAGCAAATACTCCTTCACCCCAAGGGAAATCGCTTCCCGGGCATACGAAAAGTCGTCGTATCCGCTTAAAATCACGATATACATCCACGGCATGGCGGTGCTTACGGCACGGCAAAGCTCCAACCCGTCCATAAACGGCATGCGGATATCCGTAATCAGAATGTCGGGTTTAATGTCCTGCAGCATCGAAAGCGCGATCTCGCCGTCCGGCGCCTCCCCGGCGAGCACAAAATCCGTCTGTTCCCACGGAAAGTTGCTGCGAATGCCCTCCCGCACCACGATTTCATCGTCCGCCAGAAATACCTTGTACATCCTCTTTCCCCCCGAACGGAACGCACAGTGAAACCGTCGTGCCGTTTTGATCGCTTTTAATGTGTACGCCTTCCGGCTGGTTATAATACAGCTGGATGCGCTTGTTGACGTTGAAAAGGCCGTAGCAGCCCCGGTCGCTTTCCGCGGCCGCGTCGCCCGCAAGGCTTTCCCGCACCTGCGTAAGCCGTTCGGCCGTCATGCCCGCGCCGTTGTCCGTAACGGTTAAAAGCATCATTCCGTCCTTCTCCCGCCCGCTAACCCGGATAAACCCACGCCCGCGGCGGTTTTTGATACCGTGGTAAATGGCGTTTTCCACCAGCGGCTGCAGAAGCAGCTTCAAAATCTGGCCGTTGTACATCTCGTTGGGAATATCGATTTCATAATCCAGAATATCGCGGTACCGTATCTTCTGAATGGTCAGATACCCTTGCAGATGCTTAATCTCGTCCGACAGGGGAATCCAGTCCCGGCCTTGTGAAAGCGAAATGCGGAAAAAATCCGAAAGCGCCCGCGTAATGTGAATGACCTCGTCGGTTCGCTGTGCCTCCGCCATCCAAACGATAGCGTCCAGCGTGTTGTACAGAAAATGGGGGGCGATCTGCGCCTGAAGCGTTCTCAGCTCGCTCCGCTTCAGGTTCTCCTGCTCCCGCCGGTTCTCGTCGATCAGTCTTTGCAGCTTTCCGGCCATCACGTTCAGGCTCTCGGTCAGCCCGCGAAGTTCCATCACCTCGGGCTTGTCCACGCGCGCACGCAGGTCGCCCTCGGCAATCGCTCCGGCAAAGCGCTCCAGCTTCGCAATGGGCGTGCGGATCGCACGGGAGAGTGAACGCTGCGCAAGCATCGCAAACAGAAAAGTCAGCGCCAGTAAAAGCACCATCATCCACAGGATAACGATCAGCTGTTCCTGCAGTTGGCGGCTTGTCTCGGTCGTCGCGCTGATTTCCACGGTGATATACTGCTCCAGCATATCCCCCACCAGCGAAGTAACGCTTCTCACCTCGTCCAGCAATTCCTCATTGTCGGCTACCAGAGCACCCTGCGCAATCTGCTCCCCCATGCGGTCGATATAGCTTTTCAGCGTATCCATGGTACGGCGTGCCACGGTAAGCTCCGTCGAGTTGCCGCCCGCGGCGGTGGTCATCAATTCTTCCATCGTCGTGTTGATCGTATCCATCAGCTCGTACTGGCGACCCTCCCCAAAGGTGATTCGCCCCGCAACGATGCTCCACATTTCATCCGGGATATCGGAGTTTACCAGCGGTTTCAGTGAAGAAACGCGCTCCACCTGCATAATGGCCTGATGATAGGTATCGGCATAGCTTCGCATCGCCCAAATGCTGACGCCAGCGGGAATCAGCATCAGAATCATAATCACCATAAAGCTGAAGCGCAGGCGCTCGGCAAGGCTTTTCCC
>JAQUXV010000109.1:0-3292 GCA_028692205.1 Eubacteriales bacterium | reverse complement strand
CCCGCACGTTCAGCCGCATCCTTGACCGACTTCGTATTGCCGATACGCCACGCGCTTTCCGACCCCAGTTGGGAAAACCCCAGCAAAATCTGTGATTCGTCAACAGATGCCGTTGTGCGGTTAGCAGGCGTACAGCCGGTCAGCAGCAGCGAACAGGCAAGAAAAAGCAGCGGCAACCTCCACAGCAATCGGTTCTCTGTTTTCATATTCCATCGTCCTCCCCGTTCACGCCGAAATATACTCCCAATTCATCACGCCGGTCAGCGCGGCGCAAAACAGCCTTTCCAAGTCCCGAACGCAGCTGATTACGCTTTCCCTCATCCGGAATCATACCGGAAGAAAAAATGCAATTTATAACTGTGTTTTCCGCCATGGATAATGCGGTTTCCATTTCTGTCGTATCCGGTTGTCCGGATTATCGTTATTCCTAACGGTTGCAGGTAACCGCCGCATCGCTCCGTTCATCTCGGGGCTGGAGGAACAGCGTGAAGTATTTGACTTCGGAAATCGTATCAGCCGGATTGCCTCCGGGAAAAGCCGGCGCCTTGCTGCCGGTTTCGGTTTGGTTTAGGTGTATTCTAGCATGAAAGGAAAACGAACACAAGCGTACGAAAAAGCAGGACCGGACAAACGGCCCTGCTTTGCCGAGAATCTACGCTGTTTCAGCATTCTTTTTCATTCATCAGATTTGCCCCTGTTTTCGGGCTGCTAATGGAATATCGACAAACTGTGCTACGAAAATTTCAGCCGTCTTTATACGTAAACCGGTATGCCGGAAGCTCCGCCTGTTTTATTTGCTGGCATTTCCACCCACGTACTTCTCCGAGCCCCTCAGCGACAGCCGTGGGACGATGACAAGCCTTTGCGCGGGGCGGTTCGGCTCGTCAAAACGGCGGATCAGCAACTGCGCAGCCTTGGCGCCAAGCTGGGTGACCTCACGATCCAGACAACTGAACGGCAGTTGGAACACCAGCTGCCCGGGAAGCTCGTCGAAGCTCACAAACGCGGCGTCCTCCGGTATTTTCAGGCCCATATCCCGCATGGCGTTCAAAAAGCCGATTTCGCTTCGGTTGTTGGCGATAAAGAAGGCCGTGGGGCGCTCCCGCGATGCCATAAGCGCCTTCACTTTCTGATAGGCTTCCTCCTGCCCGAAAACGCCGGTAAGCAGAAACGGCTCATGCAGCGTAAGCCCATTTTGCAACATGGCGTTGCGGAAGCCCTCCAGGCGCTCACGACCGATCATCAGCTGCGTGTTGCCCGCAATAATGCCGATCTCCCGATGCCCGGCATGGATCAGCGCTTCGGTGGCGGAGTAAGCCCCACTGAAATTATCGCTCAGCACGCAATCGCAGTCCAGCCGATTGATAGGCCTGTCCAGCACTACATAGGGGCCGCCCAGATCGTTCAGGCGGGAAACCATCTGCCGAAAATCCCGCTCGTCTTCATAATTGCAGGCGGGAACATAAATCAGTCCCTTCACGCGCTGATAGCGCATTGCCTCCAGCGCGCGGTAATCCCGCTCCTTATCGTTGCCGGAGGTGCGCAGGATGAGCGTATAGCCGCATTTATCCATCATTTCGCTTATACCGGTAAGCAGCCCGGAAAAAAACGGGTTGTTCGCCTCGGGGATAATCAGCCCGATAGCGTCGCTTTCCTGTTTGGAAAGGCTTCGGGCCAGCGCGGAGGGTTGATAATGGCGGCTTTCCATAACCGCCTTCACCTTTGCGGCCGTTTCGCGGCTCACGTAACCCTTGCCGTTGATGACGCGTGAAACCGTCGCTTTGCCTACGCCGGCCTCTGTGGCGATATCCTGAATCGTAACGCTTTTCATGAGCTGCCTCCTGACGTGAAAACGGTTCCATGCGTTGAAATTATAGCGTTTCCGTTGTGTGCTGTCAACTTCCCCGGTTTTCCGGGAAAAACGCTTTCCCTTTCAAACGTTTTACGCTATAATGGGGCTATGGAAGGAGGCGCGGATGTGGCGAAGGAACGTATCGGCCTCATGGGGGGGAGCTTCAATCCCGTTCATGAACGCCATTTAGCCATTGCCGCCTGCGCGCTGGAAGAAGCCAGGCTGAATCGGGTCGTATTTCTGCCCACCGGCACACCGCCGCACAAGCATGATGATCTGGCGGACGCGGAGCATCGCTTTGAGATGACGCGTCTCGCAACGCTTCGTGAGCCTCATTTCAGCGCTTCCCGGATGGAAATAGACCGGGAGGGCGTTTCTTACACGGTTGACACCCTGACACAGCTGCACCGGCAGATGCAGGATGTGGAGCTGTTTTTCATCATCGGGGAAGATATGATGCTGGAGCTTCCCAACTGGCATATGCCGGATGAAATTTTCAAACTCTGCACCTTTCTGGTTTGCCGCCGCAGCACCCGTGATGCGAGCAGCCACCCGCTGGTGCGCGAGCTGGAAGGCCGGGGCGCGAAATTCTGGTATCTCTCGCTTCCGCCGTTGGATATCAGCGCCACGGCGATCCGCCAAAAACTGCGCCGGGGCGAAACGCCTTCGGAGGTTCCCCTGCAGGTGTGCGAATACATCCGCATTATGGGGCTGTACGGGTTAACCCCCACCCCCTCAGGCGCATGCGCCATGTACCCCAAGCTGCGCTCGGCGCTGAGTGAAAAGCGTTTTTTGCATTCGCTGCTGGTGGCCGCCACTGCCCGGCACTTGGCGCAGATACATGGTTTGAATGTGGAACGCTGCGAGCTGGCAGGGCTTTTGCACGACTGCGCAAAGTGCATGCCGCTGCAAACGCTGCAGCGCATCGCCAAAGAACACCGTTTATTGCTGGACAAGGAAACCCTGACGAATGAAAACCTGTTGCACGGCCCCGTAGGCGCGGTGGTCGCAGAGGTGGAATACGGCGTACACGACCCCAACATTCTTTCCGCCATCCGCTGCCATACCACGGGCCGGGTTGGGATGCTGCCGGCCGATATGGTGCTGTATCTGGCGGATAAAATAGAGCCGGGACGCCGCTACTACCCGGCGCTGCCAAACATCCGCGCGCTGGCCGAGGAAAGTCTGGTCAAAGCGACGATTGAATCCCTTCGTTCCACGCAAGCCTACGTAACACGGCAGAAAGCCGTGCTGAACCCTACGACACAGCGTGTGATCGACTGGCTGGAGCGCTTACCGACCGAAAAAGAAATCATAAAGGAGAGATTGCCCTGATGGATGGAAAGGAAATCGTTCTGAAAGTCGCCAATATCCTCTACGAGAAAAAAGCGCAGGACATCGTCGCGCTGGATGTGTCCGCCCTGACTGTGATTACCGACA
>JAQUXV010000108.1 GCA_028692205.1 Eubacteriales bacterium | reverse complement strand
CCGCCCGCTCCTCCATAGACCGACCGCCTTTCGCTGTTCATCCATGGTCCATCATAGCATGAACCGCCCCGTGTTTCAAGCGCGCGCCGCCAATTCTTGTAAAGTGCAAAGCCTCCCTTGCCCCTGCGCCAGCCGCACCGGCATGTGTTGCCGTCGGTTTCCCCGACGCCGGAGAACCGGCGTACGCCCGACCGCTTTTCCCTTCCGTGTTCGGCAACATCGCCTATACGGACGCTCCCCACCAGTCGCGTAGCCGTTACCGCCGTCTATTGGCAGCGGTTGCGGCGGAGCGTGGGCGATGGGGAGTGAAAACCATCACCGTGTTCCGGTGCTTGCCGGGGGCCGAACCGGTAGGCCCTTCACCGGCCGCGCCCGGTGGATTGATCCTGTATTGGCCTGCGTTTTATCCATCCGTAAGCCGTGAAAAACTTTTGCTTTCCTATTGACATTGCGGCGAATTGCGGTATACTACCTATGAAGGTCAAAGTTAGTCAAACTAACGAGATCGGATACCGACGCCTCACGGCGCGGTAAACCGGGAAAGGCCTTCCTTTCGAGCAAACGCGTACGGGCAACGGCAAGGCTACGCGGCCCGCGCCCATGAGCCGGTCAGGTGCATCCCCATCGGTTCACGGCTGCCTTTTCCCCGCGCCGCGCCGCCCCCTCGCGTTTGGCTCGTTATGCAGGTAAACACTCGGTCAAAGCCTGAGCCGGCATGCTACGCTACAGGCTCAAAAATCCTTGCGGTTACGCCGCCGTTCCTCCTGCCTGTGCAAGGGATCGGCATTCGCAATGCGACGGTGCCCGTGCTTGCCTGATTTTCCCGTTTCTCCGGCAGCGGATGAAGCCGCTTCCCGCAGGAAAACCGGGAAACCAACCCCGCTATTATCCCACATCATTCGGGCTACCCCGGAACGGAGGTCAGTGTATGACAAACCAGCAATTTACCGAAAAAAGCCGCGCCGCGCTGAACGACGCGCAGCAAATGACCATTGAATATCAAAACCAGGAGGTTGCGCAGGAGCATCTTGTCCGTGCGCTTCTGCAAGACCCGCAAGGGCTGATCCCCCAGCTTCTGCGTAAGATGGGCAAGGATACGGACCTGATCCAGGGGCGGCTGGAAACGTTGATTTCCCGCATTCCCAAGGTGACCGGTTCGGGCCGCGAACCGGATAAAATCTACATCGGCAGCGATGTGGAGCGCGCCCTGCTGGCCGCTCAGGAAGCCGCCGGTCAGATGAAGGACGAGTACATCAGCGTCGAGCACCTGTTTCTCGGCCTCATTCGCAAGCCGAGCCCTTCGCTGAAGCAGCTTTGGCACGATCTGGCCATTGACGACAAGGCGTTTCTTTCCGCGCTGCAAACCGTACGCGGCAACACCCGCGTGACCAGCGAAACCCCGGAGGACACCTACGACGTGTTGAAAAAATACGGTCAGGACCTTGTGGAGCTGGCGCGCAACCAGAAGCTGGACCCCGTGATCGGCCGCGACAGCGAAATCCGCAGTGTGATCCGCATTCTGACCCGGAAAACAAAAAATAACCCCGTGCTGATCGGCGAACCCGGCGTTGGTAAAACCGCCATCGCGGAGGGCCTTGCCCTGCGCATTGTGCGCGGCGACGTGCCCGAAAGCCTGCGCGACCGCAAAGTGTTCTCGCTGGACATGGGCGCGCTGATCGCTGGCGCGAAATACCGCGGCGAGTTTGAGGAGCGGCTGAAGGCCGTTCTCGGCGAAATTAAAAAGTCCGAAGGCAAAATCCTCCTGTTTATCGACGAGCTGCACAACATCGTCGGCGCGGGCCGTACCGAGGGCAGTATGGACGCGGGCAACCTGCTCAAGCCCATGCTTGCGCGCGGCGAGCTGCACCTGATCGGCGCAACCACCCTGAACGAGTACCGTAAGTATATTGAAAAGGACGCGGCGCTGGAGCGGCGCTTCCAGCCCGTAATGGTCAACGAACCCAGCGTGGAGGACACTATCAGCATCCTGCGTGGTTTGAAGGAACGTTACGAGGTTTTCCACGGCGTAAAAATCACCGACCCGGCGCTTGTCGCCGCCGCGGTGCTTTCCAACCGCTACATCAGCGACCGTTTCCTGCCGGATAAGGCCATCGACCTTGTGGATGAGGCCTGCGCCATGATCCGTACCGAAATCGACAGCCTCCCCGCCGAACTGGACGAGAAACAGCGCCGCATTATGCAGCTGGAAATCGAACAGATGAGCCTGAAGAAAGAGGAGGGCGAGGCGACCCAGCGCCGCCGCGCCGCGCTGGAAGACGAGCTTGCCAAACTGCGCGAGGAGTTTTCCGCCATGAAGGCCCGCTGGGAAAACGAAAAGGCCGCCATTGTGAAAGTGCAGAAGCTGCGCGAGGAGATCGAGCAGGTGAACGCCGATATCCAGAAAGCCCAGCGCGAGTACGACCTTAACAAGGCGTCCGAACTGCAATACGGCCGTCTGCCGGAGCTGCAAAAGCAGCTGGAGGCGGAAGAAGCGATTGCCGACCAGAACCGAACCGAGAATTCGCTATTGCGTGATAAGGTAACGGAAGAAGAAATCAGCCGCATCGTCAGCCGTTGGACGGGCATCCCCGTCACCAAGCTGAAGGAGAGCGACCGCGAGAAACTCCTTCGCCTGCCGGAAGAGCTGCACCGCCGCGTGGTGGGGCAGGATGAAGCCGTGCAAACCGTAAGCGAAGCCATTCTACGCAGCCGCGCGGGCATTGCGGACGAGAACCGGCCCATCGGCAGCTTCCTGTTCCTCGGCCCGACAGGCGTCGGCAAAACGGAGCTTGCCAAAGCGCTGGCGCAGGATTTGTTCGACGATGAGAAGAACATGGTGCGTATCGACATGAGCGAGTATATGGAGAAGTTCTCCGTCAGCCGCCTCATCGGCGCGCCTCCGGGCTACGTGGGCTATGATGAGGGCGGCCAGCTTACCGAAGCCGTGCGGCGCAAACCGTACTGTGTGGTGCTGCTGGATGAAATTGAAAAGGCTCATCCGGACGTTTTCAATATTCTGCTACAGGTGCTGGACGACGGCCGCATTACCGACAGCCAGGGCCGCACAGTGGACTTTAAGAACACCATCATCATCATGACCAGTAACCTCGGCAGCCAGCTTCTGCTGGAAGGCCTGCAAAACGGCCGCATCAGCGACGAAGCGCGGGACGGCGTGATGCGGATGCTCAAAACCAGCTTCCGACCCGAGTTTCTTAACCGGATCGACGACATTGTATTCTACAAGCCCCTCGAACGCGACGAGATCGTGCAAATTGTTCGGCTGCAGGCGGGCTATCTGGCCAAACGGCTGGAGCAGCAGGATATCCACATGAACCTGACCGACCGAGCCGTGGACACCATCGTGGACGCCGCTTTCGACCCCGCGTACGGCGCGCGCCCGCTGAAGCGCTACATCCAGAGCCATCTGGAAACGCTGATTGCGCGCAAGCTGGTGGCGGGCGAAATCTTCCCCAGCCAGGTCGTAACCGTGGACGCGGATGCGGAGGGCAGGCTGATCGTAACCGACGATCTGCCCGCGCAAAGCCCGCCGGTGCAGGCCGAAGGCATCGTGGAGTAACCAGCAGCTGCAAGCAAATTTTACAAAGAGCCGTGCGGAAGTTCGCACGGCTCTTTGTTCGCTTTTATATCTATATTCTGCATTCATTTTCAACTTTATTCAGCCTATGCCTGTATACCGTCGACACGGTAATACACGCTCATCGGCATCCCTGTTTTTACCAGTTTCCGGTTGTTTCCTGATATTTCTTGTGGTAGAATATTCCCAGACTCTCGGAAAGGAGTTGTTGAATGATGATAAATCAGCAATATGCGACGGAGATTGTCGCAATCGGGGAGGCGCGGGCAAAGCAGGGAAACGGTTAACCCTTTCAGCCCAACAGGTAAGTACCCCCTCTGAAAATTGCCCCGTACCAACGGGGACGGTTTCCCTGACCCCTTTCCGTTTTCGCCTCCCATACGCGCATGGTGGAATCAAAAACCAATACGTATGGAGGGTTATCACTTGAATATGCTTACGCAATACGGCGCGGACGAGCGCCTGATTTCGCATCGCGAAACCGGCCTGTCTCCCGCCAGAATCATCTCGCAGCAAAGAAACCTGTACCGAATCGTTACCGAAACCGAAGAAGCCACAGCCGAAGTAAGCGGCCGTTACCGCTATACCGTGCCCGACCCGACCGGTTACCCCGCCGTAGGCGATTATGTGCTGGTCGATCCGATTACAAACGGTCATACGCTGATCCAACAACTGCTCCCCCGGAAAAGTGTGTTTTTGCGGCGCGCCGCGGGCACAGGCGGAGGCGCGCAGGTGGTGGCGGCGAACATCGACGTCGTTTTCCTTTGTATGTCGCTTAACCAGAACTTCAATCTCAGCCGTCTGGAACGGTACCTGTCCGTCGCGTGGGAAAGCGGAGCCACGCCCGTGGTGGTGCTGACCAAGTCCGATCTGTGCGACAACTCCGCGGAACTGCTTGCGCAGATCGCCCCCATTGCCATCGGTGCGGAGATGATCGTCACCTCCGACCGGGACCCCGACACGCGCGAGAAATTGCTTGCCTACGTTAAACCCGGCGTTACGGCGGCCTTCGTCGGTTCCTCCGGAGTGGGCAAATCCACGCTCATCAACCTGCTGCTCGGCGAAATAAAAATGCGCACCTCCGGCATCGGGCTGGACGATCGTGGCCACCACACCACCACCCACCGGGAAATGCTTCCGCTGCCGACAGGCGGTGTGGTCATCGATACTCCGGGCATGCGCGAACTTGGTGTAGAGGCGGTGGACCTGAGCCGCTCCTTCGCGGATATCGACGAATTGGCCGCTCAGTGCCGCTTCAGCGATTGCTCCCATACCCGGGAACCCGGCTGCGCCGTACGGCGGGCGCTGGAAACCGGCGCACTGGATGAACGCCGTTATGAGAACTATCAGAAACTCCGGCGGGAGGCCCGTTACGATGGGTTGAACGCCCGCGCACGCGAAGCGGAGAAGATCAACGCCATGTTCGGTGGCAAACGCGCCATGAAACAGGTAATGGACGAAGCCAAACGCAAAAACGGCAGGCGCTGAACCAAAGCGCACCATGGGCGCGGCGGCAGGCGAGCCGGATGGTTCGCCTGTCGTCGCGCCCATTACATTCGTTCCCCGGCGAAAGATTTTTCCTTCGCTCCCGTTTCGATGCAAAACATCCTGTTCCAAATGAACCATTCCGTACAATATCGTATTTTTAGAATCGATTTATCAATTGCTATTGACGATACACATTGTGTAATGTTATAATTATTGTACCGTTTGAGGGGGGTGAAGTTGTGGAACCCATCACACTGACCGGCAAAAAAGAGCTGGATATCTATATCAATCCCCAGCGGCAGCGACTGCTGCGGCTGATGGCCATTGCGGGCCGCCCCATGACCCCCAAAGCACTTTCCGTTCAGATGGGCATTTCCGCTTCCTCGGTGCAGTATCATCTAAAAAAGCTGATGCAGCTGGGCCTCGTCGCTGAAAGCCATACGGAGAAGATCAACGGCATCATCGCGCACTATTACCGCGCGCTGCCCCGGTCTGTAAACGTCGGGTTCGCCCAAGCGGATGACGACCATACGCAGCGCGTCGCGCTGATGCAAAACGGCATCACCGAGGTTTTTAACGGTTTTGCTGCTTACTATAACGCCTGTGCGGATCAATTTCGCGGCAGCTCTCAGCTTCCACCCGGAGATATCCTTTGGGGCATTTCCAGGCTAAAGCCCGAAGAAGCCAAAGAGCTGTTTGCCAATATCCATCGCTTTTTAGAAGAACACGAGCAAAACGAGCACGAGGGCGACCCGTGGGAATACGCTCTGATCGCCTATCCTGCACAGGAGGACAACCATGCGTAAAAACCTTCAGGCCATCGCGCTGCTGCGCAGCTTATCCACCGGCATCGACGCGCCGGTATTAACGCTGATGGTGCTGTCGCACGGCGCGACCCTGCCGACCGTATCCCTGATGATCGGCGCATATTCCTTCACCGTCATTCTCGCCGAATTCCCCAGCGGCGTTTTTGCCGATCTGTACGGCCGTAAACTTTCGTTTCTGGTTTCGACGCTGTTTACGCTGAGTGCATACACCACGCTGCTGTTTGCGCATTCCGCGGCGCCGCTGCTGCTTTCAATGGTGCTGATGGGGCTTGGGCGCGCGTTTGCCTCCGGCAGCATCGACGCGCTTGCGATCGACGAAGCGCAAAACGACGCCGCGCTGGTAAAGGTAACGGCAAGGCTTTCCATTTTACAAAGCGCCGGGCTCGCGGTCGGCGCGCTGCTGGGCGGCTGGCTTTCCGGGTTCGGCACGGATTATCAGGCCAACATCTATACGATTCTTGGGTTGATGGTTCTGCTGGCGGCGCTCACCCTGTTTACCGTGCATGAGCCGCGCCGCACCAGCCCGGCCGCCAAGGATGAATCCGGCCGCCTTGCAAACCATCTTCGGGAAAGCTTCACTTTTCTGCGGCAGCCGGGTCTGGTGCGGATGCTGCTGATTTTCACAGCCGTATCCGGTTTTGCCATGCTCTCGCTGGAAACCTACTGGCAGCCTGCTCTACAGTCCATTGCGCCCGCGCCGTGGGTGTTCGGCGTCATCAGCAGCGCAGGGTTTTTAATCATCATCGTCGCCAGCAAGCTGACGGAGCACCGGCTGACCCACCTGAAGGGGAATGGTCTTAACCTGCTGCTCCTGTTAAAGCTGGTACTGGGACTGTGTCTGGCCGCGCTGGTCCTGACCAAAACCACCGGCGCGTTCATCGGCATCTATATCCTGTATTATTTCTTCCTGGGCAGCGGCAGCGTCGCCGAGGATACGCTGCTCAACCGCGCCGCGCCCTCCAAACAGCGCGCGAGCATCCTTTCCCTGTTTTCGTTCGTGCTGCAAATCGGCGGTTTGGCGGGTTCACTCAGCGGATACTGGGTCAGCGCGCGCACGGATTTCCGCGTGCAGTGGCTCGTCGCGGGTGGTCTGCTGGTTCTCTGTGCGGGCGGCTATTCGCTCGCGCAGGTTTTCCGGCACGGGCCTGCCGTTCCGGCGGCAGCCATTACGCCCGCCGTTTCCGCTTCAATCGATCCCGCCCCAACCGATTCCCCTATCCTGTAACGCCGTACTTAAAAATCACAAAGAAACCGCCACAGCCCCGGCAAACGCTCGCTTGCCGGGGCTGTGCCATTTGCCAGAATGAGCTTAGAGCAGCTGGAGGCGGCCTGGAACCTGCGCGAGGTTCCAACCCGTTCTTAGCGGCTGCTGCCTGCAAACCCGAAGCCAAGGCAGCATCGTATCGGACATTGAACGGATATAAAGACAGCGGAAAACCGATAAATGGCATACCGGTTCTTACGCCGTCTTCCCTTCCGCGTCAGTATGCGTACACGTAGGGTTCTTCCGGCGGCGAACACGGCTCCACCTCGTTTACCAGAATGCGCAGTTCCTGCACGCCGTCCGCATCCACCATAGCCAGCTCGCCGGTTACCGTAACCCAGTCGCCCTCCGCGAGCGCCTGCGTCATATCGTATTGGCATTTGAAGCCGATTTTGTAGGTATCCGCCACGCAGCAGGACATCAGCTCGCGGATGGGCGAAAAGCAGTCCGACGAGAGGGAGGAGAAGCTTTTCAGCACCTGCCCCATGGTCGTAACCGTGAAACCCAGGAACGGCGTCGGATCGGTATAGATCTCCGTAAGCCAGAAGAAGGTTTCATTCTCCATCACGGTCAGGGTTTTTTCCGACGCGTTATAACCGTGCAGCACGCGGCCTTGATAGCCGTCCGCAGTCATCGTATAGGTTTGCTCCTGCAAAATCGGGCTTACCAGCGCATCGTTGGTCGCCGGGAAAAGCGAGCTTGTCCATAAGCCCTTTACATTTGTGGAAGCCGCCAACAGCGCCAGCGGAATTAAAATCGCCAGCAGATGCGTATACCGCCGGATATGCGTCGCTTCAAACAGCTTGCTCAGGTCGTAAATGCCGATGGCTGCCAGCGCAGCCGCCGCAAAATACAGGTACGGGAGCGTCCGCGGGGTTACATATTGCTGATAGCATCGCGTAACCGCCAGCCACAGAAACCCGAAAGCCAGCAGCAGCGCCACGC
>JAQUXV010000107.1 GCA_028692205.1 Eubacteriales bacterium | reverse complement strand
GGGACGCTTGTTTCGGAAGTTGTAAACGTTGTTTCTATGCAGTCCGATCCGCCCGTACACCCCTTTGACATTACAACCGCAAAGGGCAACCACCGCCGCCTGCGCTGCCTCTGTATGCCTCTGTATCAGGAAGGCAAAGTCTCCCGGGTCGAGGGAATGATGCAGGATGTTACAGAAATGTACATCGAGGCTCAGGCAGCTAAGAAACAAACCACTATTATCGACGCGCTTTTGCACGCCTCGCCGGATATGCTTTTTCTGCTGGATCTGGGCGGCGTTATCCGCGAATACCGCGCAAAGAAAGACAGCGATCTATATTTGCCCCCCGAACTGTTTATCGGCAAGAACATTAAAGATGTGCTGCCGCCTTACGTTGGCAAGCAGTATCTGAAGCTCGTGCCCAAGGTGATGGCGAAAGAGGAAGCCTCGTTTGGCTACGAACTTCCCACCCCGGAAGGGCAGAAGCATTATTTGGCACGGTTTTACCTGCTTGCGGAGCAAAAGCAGATTTTATCGATCGTACATGAGGATACGGAGGAATATAACAACGCGCGCCTTCTGGAGGAAAGCGAGAAGCGTTTCCGAACCATGCTGGAAAACACGCCCTTCCCCATTATCATTATGCGCGAACGCGACGGAGAAATTATATACTTCAATAAAAGCGCCCGCGGTCTTTTCGGAGACTCCATCACTACGGAGATGGTGAAAGCGCTCCATATGCCCCATGAGCACAGCGGCACAATGCAACGTTACCGTCAGATGCTCAGGCAGAAGGGCTCGATCAGCAACATGGAAGTCCCTATGCGGATTCCCGGCAGGGCTCCGGTTTGGTCCCTCTTTTCGGCCACGCGCATCGAGTTTGAAAAAGAACCGGTCTATATTGTATCCCTCAACGACATCACCAGCCGGAAAGAGGCCGAACTGAAGCTGGCAAGAGAACACTATAATATGAATGAGCGGATCAAGGAACGAACCGCCTTACAGGCGGTTCTGGAACTGACCGTAAATCACGAGCTTCCCACACCCAAGATTTTGGAGCGGATCCCCGCGATTATGGTGCCGGGGTGGCAATACCCGGAGTTTACCTTCGTCCGCTTGCGGTACAAGGGCGAAACCTATGCGTCGCCGGGTTTTGCCGAAACCCCGTGGATGCAGACTACCGTTCGGAAAACCGACTCCGGCGACCCGTTGGAGATTACCGTCGCCTATTCCAAAGAAAAGCCAAAGGAACAGGAGGGCGTGTTCTTTCAGGAGGAACGCGTTTTACTGGATAATATCGCCGTTCGTCTGGTTAACTTTATTAATTTTGAACAGCAAAACAACGCTCTGCGGGAGCAGGAAAACTTTCGCAATATCATGTTCTCCTCCGTCAGGGATGCCATTATCCTTTTCAATGCACAGGAAAGGCGCATCATCAGCTTCAACGAGTCCGCCTATACGGGGCTGGGCTATACGAGAGAAGAGTTTGTCCGGCTGACGGTGTCTGATATACTGGCCGACGACACGCTGGAAGATATGGAAATAAGATTCAGCTCGCTTTCCCCCGGGCAATCCGCCGAGTTTGAAACCAGGCACCGGCGCAAAGACGGCTCCCTCCAAAACGCCCTGGTAAGCATAACCCCCATCATTCAAAAAGGCTGTTTGCTGTTCTGTGTAATTTGGCGTGATATTACACAGGAGAAGCAACAGGAACAACAACAGAAAGAAAAAATAAACCGCATTGCGCTGCAGTCGCGCTTTTACGCGGAAATCTCCAATATGCAAGCCTCCATTCTCGGCCAAATCCCCGAAATGGCCGACAAGGTAACCCGGATGATCGGCGTGGGCAGGCCGCTGGATTTTGCAGCCATGTATGAGTATAACCATCGCGGTTCCCTGTCGCTGGTTGGTTACTATGCCTCCGGAAACCTGACGGCCGCCCCCCGCAAAGAGATTGACGCAGCCATGTTCGGGCCCGAGCTTCGGGATATTGATAAGAAGCGCTATCTGGAACAGGATTCCTCCGAAAAGGCGGCAAACTCCTTCAATAAAAGCCTTTTCGGCCGCCAGAAGCTGGGAACCGTAATGCTTTGTAACATCGCTTCCGGCGAAAAAGTGCGGGGTATTCTGTGTTACGGTCTGGTTCAAAACGAGCCTTTCGACCGGGATTGTATGCAGTTTTTCTGTCTGGTGGCGGATCGGTTCGGCATGTCCTACCTGAATCGGGATCGGTATCAGGCCCAGAATGCGTTGCGGCAGAGCGAGCGGTTTTTGAATCTGGCGCAGCGGGTATCCAAAACCGGGCATTGCCTGTACGACATGAAAAGCCATACCATGCTGTGTTCAAAGGAGCTTTGCCGCATGCTCCGTTTTGAAGACTCCGAGCCCGTTTCCTTCCAGGTTCTCAAAAGTCTGATCGTTGCGGAGGATCTAGCCGTATTCAATAAAGCGTGGGAGAAGGCCGCCGCCGCGCCCACCGCCAACGTTGTTTACCGGATGAAGATAGGCGACGAGGTTCTCTGGCTGGATCAATCCACCGAGCTTGACGAAAGCGCCAACGGGAAAGCCGCCAATATCCTGATCACTTTCCGGGATGTAACCGAGAGCATCCAAACCAATCTGGAGCTGGATAATTACCGCCACCACCTCGAAGACATGATTATGGCCCGCACCTCGGAGCTGGAAGCCGCCATGAAGTCCGCCGAGGCGGCCAGCGTGGCCAAAAGCGCGTTTTTATCCAACATGAGCCACGAAATCCGAACGCCCATGAACGCCGTGATCGGTTATGCCCAGCTGCTCCGCCGCGATCCGCTGACCAGCCGCCAGCTGTCCCAGCTGGATAAGCTGACGACCGCAGGCAACGACCTGCTTCAGATCATCAATGAGATACTGGATATTTCCAAAATCGAAGCCAACAAACTGGCGCTGGACATTCATAATTTTGAACCCGCCATGGTTGTGGATAACGCCTGCAACGCGGTTATCAATCAAATCGAGGCGAAAAAGCTTTCCCTGAAGGTGGATATGGAGCGCATTCCCCTCGTTTTGAAGGGGGACAGCGTTCGGCTGGGGCAAATACTGCGCAACTTTTTAAGCAACGCCGTCAAGTTTACCGCTACGGGCGGCATTGAAATTAAGGGCAGCATTACGTCTCAGGATCGCCAATCGGTTCGGCTCCGGTTCGATGTTACCGATACGGGCATCGGGCTGACCAAAGAGCAGATGAGCAGGCTCTTTCAGGATTTTGAGCAGATGGACGCCTCCATCACCAGGCTGTATGGAGGCACCGGCCTGGGTCTCTCGATCAGCAACAGGCTGGCAGAGCTGATGGGCGGCCGCGTCGGGGTGGAAAGCAAGGTCGGGAAAGGAAGCACCTTCTGGGTTGAACTGCCGTTTGGCATTTCGAAGGAGATGCCCGCATCCCTCGGCGATCTGCAAAAAGCGGAAGGCCTGAAGGCCCTGATTCTGGACGATTCGGAGGCGGACAGCGAGCTGCTGCAGGAAATTCTGACCGCCATCGGCTTGAAAGCGGACACGGAAAACACGGCCCAGCCGACGTTGGACCGGTTGATCGCCGCCGATCAGGCCAACGAACCCTATTGCATACTGTTTCTGGATTATAAAATGGTCGGGATGGACGGCATCGATTTTGCCCTCACGTTGAGGTCGCGCCAGCTGGCCCATCCCCCCGTGATCATTCTTATCACCGCTTTGGGCACTCACGTTGACGAACAGGAAATGTTCAACGCGGGGATCGACCGGCTGCTTTACAAACCGATCACCTCCTCCAAAGCGTACGATACCATCGCCGAACTTCTGCAGGCGAAGGACAGGGCCCGGATGCCTTGCCTGCAAAGCATGCGTGCCCGCGAAATTGAACAGCGGCGCGGCGCGAAAATATTGCTGGTAGAGGATAACGTAATCAACCTTGAGGTGGCTTTGCAAATGCTCGCGCTTGCGAGCATGGAGGTTGCCACCGCCGAAAACGGGAAAAAAGCGGTGGAAATGGCGGCGGCAAACCCGTACGACCTGATCCTGATGGATGTGCAGATGCCTGTATTGGACGGTCTGAAAGCGACGGCGGAAATTCGGAAGCTGCCCAACGGGAAAACCGTCCCGATTGTGGCAATGACCGCGAACGCCTTTGAAAGCGATCGTAAAAACTGCCTGCAGGCGGGCATGAACGACCACATTGCCAAGCCCGTCATGCTGGAGGATCTGTACGCCAAGCTCATTCGGTGGCTCCCCGTCAAGGCGGAATTGCCACAAACGGAGCAGCATGCGGAAACCATGGCAAAAAGCCAGGCCCGGCAAGCGGATCACTCCGCCGCCCGGCTGATGCGGCAGCTGGAAAGCATACCCGGTCTGGATGTTCAAATGGGCCTGCGTTCCGTGCAGGGGGATGCGAAACAGTACGCCGCCCTGCTAAGCCTGCTCGCCGCGAACCACGCCAAGGATACGGAAAGAATACGGCAGGCGATGGAGGCGGGCGATTTGCCGCAGGTGCGGCAGGTCGCACATTCCATCAAGGGCGCGGCCGGAACGCTGGGGCTGCAGCCGTTGCGGAATCAGGCGGAGAAGCTGGAGCGGGCGGCCGCCAACGCCAAAACGGCGGGATCCTTCAAAGTGGATGCGGATGCGTTCGACCGGGAGCTTCAGTGCGCGCTGGCCGATATTCGGAAGCTGTCCGGCAAGGAACCCGGCGCCAAAAAGCCGCGTCCGGAAAAAGCCGGCGCCCCGGCGGCGGCAACGGTCCAGAAGCTGGTCGAAATGCTGCGCCGGAACGATGCGTCCGTCATTTCGTTTTATCATGCCATGGAGGACGATCTGCTTCCCACACTCGGCGACGAGGCGGAGACCTTAAAGCAGCAAATCGACAACTTTGATTTTTCCGCCGCCGTGAAAACCCTGCTCCGCCATACGGGCAAGAGACGGAAACCCGTAAACTAGAAACCGTTTCGGGTTTCCCGGGATATTTTACAACAGAACCGGTAACTTTAACGACTTCGCAAGCCCGTAACAAGAGCTGCGGCCGGTTGCTCTGCCGTACCGTACGCCATTAAAATTCATTATCGCAAAAACGGTTATCCTTCGCCGGTTCGTTCAGCATGCTCAGCTGCCGGATACGGCAGGATTTTATATTCCTTTCTTTCACAACATCCCGCTCCGTTACATCCCCGATCAGCAAAGCCGAATCCGGCCGGTGGCTGCCAAGGTTGCGCCGCGCAGCCGCCGGATTGCTGTTTGCGTAGCAGTACAGGCATCCGTTAGCGCAGGTGTCGTACAAGCCGATATCGATGCTTGCGCAGCAGCCGCATTCCGTACGTTGGTTCGGGTCTTTGGCAATCTCAAGCAGCCAGCCGGCAAGCTCCTCCAAAATTGTTTTATCAATACAGCTCGCATGGCCGATACCGAATTCGGACAGGTCAATTTTTTCAGCGCAGGTGTCCAGCACAAGGTGATACGACGCGGCAATTTCGGCGAAGCCTGCCGCCAGCGTGCGCATTTCCGGCTCCGTCGCTTCCCGAAGGGCGAGCCGCCCGGCGTTGCGCAGCGTTTTTTGATACAGATCGATAAAGCTGAAGGTACACTTCCGGGCATAGCCGTGCAGCGCTTTCACCATCTTCTCAAAGGTTTCCAGATGGTAGTCGACGGGATATTGCTTGCTGAGCAGGATCGGGTCGTACCGCCAGATGACGCGCCGCGGCCCCACCCTGTCCGCCAGCCGCTGAAAAGTGGGAATTAGTACGTCCCTCTTTGAGGGCAGGTTGCTTTCAATGTCCCTGCCGTACGGCGTAAGCGTAAACTGAAAGTAATAGGGGTAGTTCCGGAAGGCTTCCAGCCGCCCAAGCATCGGCCCGGGGTTTTTGGTCCAGAACACCATACCGTCCACCACGTCGGGCGACAGCGATACCCTGCCGACCTGCCGGGGATTGATCGGGTTGCGCACCAGCACGTATCCGGCGCGGATTCGGTTTACCAGCCACTCCGAATACCACGCCGGTATATCGGTCCTGCGGCTCGCGCTGATGATCATATCGCTCTCCCCCGTCCCATCGCCGTTCTGCGCCTACAAAATCCGCCGCTGTCCGCCCGGCGAACAAGCGTGTCGTTTGCCGGGCAGCTCGCCGCAATGGCAAACATATTTTCGTGTATCCCCATTATACACCCGACCGGATCATCCCGAAAGGGCGCGACAAACCCGTTTCAGGCACGGGGTATGCACAATCCGGCGTACTCTCTCCCTTTGAAAGGTGGCGCGCGGTTGAAAGCGGTGGTAAAATAGCGGCATGGGCGGGTTACCGCTTCGAAAGGAGTCCTGGGGGTTAATGGAACAAGAAAACTTGTCGATGCTTTGCGATTTTTATGAATTCACCATGGGAAACGGCTACCTGAAGAGCGGCCTGAACCGGAAGATCGCCTATTTTGACGTTTTTTTCCGCAATGTGCCGGACGACGGCGGGTTTGTGGTCGCGGCCGGGCTGGAACAGGTGATGGATTACATCCGTAACCTTCATTTCAGCGGGGAGGATATCCGTTACCTGCGCTCCAAGGGCGTATTTGACGAGAGCTTTTTAACCTATCTGGAACATTTCCATTTTTCCGGCGATATTTACGCCGTGCCGGAAGGCACCTGCGTGTTCCCCAACGAGCCGATTTTAACGGTGCGCGCCCCGGTGATCGAGGCGCAGTTGATGGAAACGTTTATCCTGCTGACGCTGAACCATCAATCGCTGATCGCCACCAAGGCTAGCCGCGTCGTGCGTGCCGCGCAGGGCCGCCCCGTGCTGGAGTTCGGCTCGCGCCGGGCGCAGGGGGCGGACGGCGCCGTAAAGGGCGCGCGGGCCGCCTACATCGGCGGCTGCAAGGGCACGGCCTGCGCCCTGACGGACGTGTTGTACGGCGTTCCCGCAGGAGGCACCATGGCGCATTCCTGGGTGCAGATATTCGACACGGAGTATGAGGCGTTTCGGACGTACTGCGAGCTGTATCCGCAAAACGCCATTCTGCTGGTGGATACCTACAACGCGCTGCAAAGCGGCATCCCCCATGCCATCCGGGCCTTCCGGGAAGTGCTGCTGCCAAAGGGCGTTACCAGCTTCGGCATCCGCATCGACTCCGGCGACCTTGCGTATCTCACAAAAAAAGCGCGCAAAATGCTGGACGAAGCCGGTTTGCCGAACTGCAAGATCGTCGTTTCCAACTCGCTGGACGAATACCTGATCGCCGATCTGCTGAAACAGGGCGCATGCATCGACACCTTCGGCGTCGGTGAGCGGATGATCACCTCCAAAAGCTCCGCCATCCTCGACGGCGTTTACAAGCTGGTCGCCGTGGAAGCGGAGGACGGCGTTATCCGCCCGAAGATCAAAATCAGCGAGGACGTCGGCAAAATCACCAATCCCCACTTCAAAAAGGCGTACCGCTTCTATGATCGGGCCAGCGGCAAAGCCATGGCCGATCTGCTCTGCCTGCACGATGAAACCGTCGACGACGGCCAGCCTTATACGATTTTCGATCCCAACGCCACATGGAAGACCAAAACGCTTACCAATTTCACCGTGCGGGAACTGCTGAAGCCCATTTTCCTGAACGGGGAGCAGGTGTACGAATCCCCCGCCATCGAGCAGATACAGGCGTATTGTCTGGAGCAGGTAGCCTCCCTGTGGGATGAGGTGAAGCGCTTTGAGAACCCCCACCGCTACTATGTCGATCTCTCCCGGAAGCTGTGGGCTGTAAAAGAGGAACTGTGCGCCGCAGCCTCCGCCGGAAGTGCCAAGAAAGAGTAACCGACGTCATCCACCTTGAAACAGCATACCTTGTGCGTAACCCGTCCGGTTCCCACCCCTATAAAATAGCCGCCCAAAACAGGCGGCTGTTTCCATTCTTCAGATCGTTATCTAATCCCCTGCAAACACGCAAGCTCAGCTTGCTCAAAAAGGTTCAGATGCGCGAAGCCAAGCCGCACACAGGCGGGAGCGTACACG
Source organism: Eubacteriales bacterium (assembly GCA_028692205.1). The sequence continues at coordinate 191 of JAQUXV010000107.1, read as the reverse complement.
GACGTACGTGACCGCCTGTTGCGGCGCAGGCGACAAAGCAGATGGGCCTTTTCAGCAAGCTGGCACTCAGTCGGTCAGGGTTTCGGGATCAATAATCCCGGCAATGGTCAGGTCGCTCGGGGGCGCATCCTTCGGGTCGATAATCAGCCCGGCTTCCTTGCGCCCGATCATGTAAACGATGTCGCCGTTTC
>JAQUXV010000106.1 GCA_028692205.1 Eubacteriales bacterium | reverse complement strand
CCGGCGTGCCGAGCGAGGCGTACGCGCCGCAGTCCGCTACCAGATACGCCTTCATGGCGGTCAGGTTACCATCCTGATCGCAGGCGGTGGTCACGTCTATTTCCATGGCGTGGCGTTTTACGTGGCAGTTCAGGCTTTCCTGCCGGGAAAAGCGCACCTTTACCGGCAGCCCCGTAGCCCACGCCATCAGCGCCGCGTGGTGCTGCACGCTCATATCCTCCTTGCCGCCGAAGCCGCCGCCCACCAGCGAGGAGATGGAACGCACCTTTTCCGGCGGCAGCTTGAGCATCCGGGCGACCTCCCGCTGCTCGTCGTATACCGACTGCGAACCTGTGTAAAGGATAATCCCGCCGTCGCCGTCCGGCTCCGCCACGGCGCACTCCGGCTCCATAAAGGCGTGGTCGGTCATGGGGGTGGAGTAATGCTGCGTCACCACATAGGCGGCCTCCGCAATGGCCTTGTCCGGGTCGCCCCGGTGCAATTGCTGCCGGGTAAGCAGGTTGCCGTTTTCGTGCAGCCTCGGCGCGCCCTCGGCCAGCGCCTCGGCGGGCGTGGTGAGGGGCGTAAGCTCCTCGTATGTCACGTCGATCAGGCTCAGCGCCTCATCCAGCGTTTCTTTGTGCCGGGTCGCCACCAGCGCGACCGCGTCGCCGATGTAGCGGGTGCAATCTCCCTCGGCGATCAGCACATCCCAATCCTGAATCAGATGGCCGGTTTTGTTGAAAGGCACATCCTTTGCCAGCAGTATCTTCACCACGTCCGGGTGCTTCTCCGCGCGGGAAATATCTACCTTCATCACGCGAGCGCGCGGGTACCGGGTGCGCAGGGCTTTGGCGTAGATTATACCGGGCAGCATGATATCGTCGGAAAATTTTCCGGTGCCCAGCACTTTTTCCGCCGCGTCGATCCGGTGAAAATCCCGGCCCAGCAGGCCGTCGTCCGCCGCCGCAGGAACGGGTTTATTCTCGCGAAAGAATTCCGCCGCCATCAGAATCGCGTTTTCGATCTTCTTGTAGCCGGTGCAGCGGCAGATGTTGCCGCGAATCGCTTTTTTCACGTCCTCTCGCGTCGGGGCAAGGTTCTCGGTCAGCAGCGCCTTAGCGGAGATGACCATACCCGGAATGCAGAAACCGCACTGCACCGCGCCCGCCTCGGTAAAGCAGTACGCATACACATCCTTCTCCCGTCGGCTCAGGCCCTCCACGGTGGTCAGGGTTTTGCCGTCGGCTTTGGCGGTGGTGTACAGGCAGGCCCGCTGTTTGCGGCCGTCCACCAGAATGGTGCATGCGCCGCAGGCGCCTTCGCCGCAGCCGTTTTTTACGGAAGTCAGGCGCAGCTCGTCCCGCAGAAAATCCAGCAACGGGATCTCTTTATCTGTTTGGATGAGTTGATTATTCACGGTAAAGCGGTACACTTCCGTCACCTCCCGGGGCGTTCTCTTTTCCGGCGCATCGGAAAACGAAATCGCATTTTTTGAATTATTGGAACCCATGTTCAACCGACGGCCCGCGTGAGCGTCCATTCCATCGCTTTGCGAGCGGCAGAGCGGCCTGCGGGCATGAAAGTTCGTTCAAATGTCCAAGCAGCAGCCCGTATAAGCATCCATTCCATCGTGTTACGCACGCCGGAGCAGCCCTAGGGCACGGCGGCGTTTATACCGCGCTTATCCGGGGCGGCTCAACCAGCCACGGCATCTGCTTGATCGTTTCCCGCATCAGTTTCGCGATATCCGCAGGCAGCACGGGGTCGGTCAGCTTCGCGGTAAACTCGCTTCCGTTCAGGCGAATAAGCGCCATATCGTCCCCCAGCATCGCCCAACCGGGATTGTGGCTGTCACGGAAAGCCTGCTCGTCGGCAAAGAAAGTCAGCTTATCCAGGTACGGCGCGCTCTTGTACGGGCAGAAGGTGGCGCAGTTGCCGCACTCGTTGCAGCGCCCGTCGATATGCACAATCTGCGGGTTTCCGTCCAGCCACACGGTTTCGTTGGCGCGGTTGGGGCATACATCCACACAGTTCAGGCAAACCTTGTCGCAGCCCAGGCAGCGGTTGAACTCGTTTTCCGGCAGCCCCGGCTCCTGCATGGCGCCGCGGCGGGCAAGCAGTTCCCGTACCGGGGTTTCGCAGCGGCAGCCTTCCGCATGAACACCCAGAATGTCCTCCGCCGTCGCCTGCGCGTCCGCAATGGCTTCCACCACGGTCGCGGGCCCGCGCAGCGCGTCGCCCAGCACGTATACGCGCTCGCTCTGCTTGCGCGCCGTGGGCCTGCCCCTGGGGGTCAGCTTCACGCCGTTTTCGAACAATTGCGCCTCATCCGGCTTTTCCCCCACGGCGGCGACCAGCGTATCGCAGGGCAGTTTGACCGTTTCGCCGGTCGGTTCGGGGCTGCGGCGGCCGCTTTCGTCCGGGTCGCCCAGCCGCATCTTTTCGCAGGTCAGCGTTCCGGCTTCCAGCGTTTTTGGCGAGAGCAGCTCCACAAAGGCAATGTCCTCCGCCAGCGCCAGATCCAGTTCCTCCTCGTCGGCGGGCATCTGCCGTTTGGTGCGGCGGTAAACGATGGTCACATCCTCCACGCCAGGCACACGCTTGGCGGCGCGCGCCGCGTCCATTGCGGTGTCGCCCGCGCCCGCGACGACGATGTGCTTTCCAATGACGAGCGTATCGGGGTACTTTTTCGCCTGCTCCAGAAACGCAATCGCGTTTACCTCGCCGGGAATGCCCAGCGTGCCGTGCGCCTGCGCCCCGCAGCAGAGCGCCACATGGGTAAAGCCGTTTTCCAGCAGCGTCTGTGCCGTTTCGGCGCGGGTATTGCGGATAATGTTCACGCCCAGCTTTTTCAGCATCGCGGCATCCCGGTCGACGGCCTCGCAGGGGATGCGGAATTCAGGGATCACATGGCGCACAAGGCCGCCCAACGCGTCCTTCGCCTCAAAAATGGTCACCTTTGCGCCCGCGCGCGCCAGAAAATATGCCACAGCCATGCCCGCCGGGCCGCCGCCGACCACCGCTACTCGTTCCGGGCGGTCGCCCGCCGGGGCCAGCGCGTCCAGATAGGGCTCGTATCCCTTTTGGGCGGCTTCCAGCTTCACGTCGCGGATATGCAGGGGCGTATCGTACTGGTTACGCGTGCAGCCGCTCATGCATCGATGGTTGCAGATAGTGCCAGTAATGGAAGGCAGGGCGTTTTTATCGCAGATCACCTTGAGCGCCTCGGTGTAGCGCCCCTGCGCGGCCAGTTCCATATACGCGGAAATATCCTGATGGATGGGACACGCGTCCGAGCAGGGTGCGAGCGAGCAATCAAGCAGCGGCACATCCTGATCGTTCTTGCGGGGCAGGCTCGGTTTCAGGGGGCGGCGATAGCGCGGATCGGTCAGGCTCTTTTCCGCCAGAACGGAGAGCAAAGCAATATCCACACCCGTAAAGGGCCGGTACTCCGCCGCCGCAAGCTTCCGCGCGATGGGCGGCAGGCGGTTGTAACCGCCGGGTTTGAGCAGCGTGGTCGCCAGCGTGACGGGCCAGATGCCGCACGCAACCAGCTCCGCGATATTGTGCTCGTCCGCGCCGCCGGAATAGCTTACCCGTATCTGCCCGCCGAACGCCTTTTCCAGCATCTCGGCCAGATGAACGGTCAGCGGCCAGAGCGCCTTGCCGCTCATGTACATTTCCTCGCCCGGCAACTCGCCGCGCGCAATATTGACCGGGAAAGTGTTGCTGAGCTTCAGCCCGAAAGCGACGCCCTGCGACTGCGCCAGCGTCATGAGCCGTGTAAACATCGGCACGGCGTCGGCTAACTGCAGATCATCCTTAAAATGATGGTCGTCGAATGCGACGTCCTCATACCCCAGCGCATCCAGCGTGCGGCGGGCGAAATTGTAGCCCAGCAGTGTGGGATTGCACTTTACGAAGGTGTTCAGATGCTTATCCTTAATCAGATAGGTGGCGATGCGCTCAATCTCCTCCGGCGGGCAGCCATGCAGGGTGGAAAGCGTGATACTTTTGCATACATGGGCGTCTATGGCGTCCACACCCTTTTGCGTCAGGCCCGGAAAGCTGCCCAGATGCCGGTTGGCCCAATCGGCGCATTCCCGCCACACCGGCGTATTGCGCGCGTCCTTGAGCCCTTCGATGAAGCGGTCGATCTTCTCGGTGCGGATGCCCGCCAGATCATACCCCACGCTCATATTGAACACGAAGCCGTCCGCCGCGCCCAGCCCGAAGCGCTCGCCGATCAGTTTCAGCGCGAACCACGCCTTCACGTATTCGTCAAAAGCCTGCGGAACGGTCAGCTCCGTGCTCCATTCCACGTTATAGCCCTCGGCCGCCGCCAGAATACAGGGCTTGGAAACGGGCAAATCTTCTCCGTCGATTTTCTGCACGGTTTTCAGCTCAAAAAAGCGCGCGCCGCCCGCGTATGCCGCGATTAGGTTCTGCGCAAGCTGCGTGTGCGGGCCTGCCGCGGGGCCGAAAGGCGTTTCCAGCTTCTCACCGAAAATTTCCAGCTTTTTATCGCCCGTATGCCGGTAAGGCGCGCGAATGCCCAGCACGGACTGGTCGCGGTTGAAATCGGCCAGCAATTGCTCCATCAATTCGGGAAACGGGATGGGTCGCATCCGGTCGCTCATCGTGAATCGCTCCTTATATATTAATGCGGTTCCACAGGTCTTCGGCGGTATCGCGGCAGTGGGCAAGCACCGCGGCCTTGTCCACCTCGGTCAGAACACGGTCCTTCATCTTCACTTTGCCGGCGATCACCGTATGGATTACACTGCGTCCGCTCATGCCGAAAAGCACATGGCCACCAAGGTTTCCGGCGTTCATGGGCGTAAGCGGCGTATAATCCAACGCGATCACATCCGCCGCCGCGCCGGGTTTCAGCACGCCGATCTCCCGGCCGAACATCTTCGTGGCAAGCTGCGCGTTGTTTTCAAACAGCATCTGCGGGGCTTCTCCCCAGCCGGTGGTCGCGTCATGCAAATTATGCTCGTGCAGGAGTTTGGCCACTTTCAGGCTTTCCAGCATATCGTTGGTGTAGCCGTCGGTGCCCAGGCCCACACACAGGCCCTTGTGCAGCATGTGGATGGTCGGCGGACAGCCGATGGCGTTGCCCATATTGCTTTCGGGGTTGTGGGCTACGTTGGTGTTGGTTTCCAGCAACAGGTCGATTTCGGCCTCGCTTACGTGCGTGCAGTGCCCGCAGAGGGTGTTTTCCCCCAGAATGCCGAAGTCGTGCAGGCGGAACACCGGCCGTTTACCGTGCTCTTTCAGACAGGCGTACACATCCTCGATGCCCTCGGCCACGTGAATGTGGAAGCCCGCGCCCTCCGGCGCCTGCTCGCGGCAATAGGCGAGCGTCGCGTCGGACAGGGTGAACTGCGCGTGCAGGCCGAAAAGCCCGGCCACCATGCCTGCGCCGTCCTGCCGCGCGTAGCGGATAAATTCCGCGTTCTCCCGTACGCCCTCGCGCATCTTTTCCTCGCCGTCCCGGTCGCTCACCTCATAGCACAGGTTCACGCGCAGGCCGTACTGCCGGGCGCTGTCGGCGATAGCGAACAGACTGCCTTCAATTTCGCCGTAGCTGGCGTGATGGTCGAACACCGTCGTCACGCCATTTTCAATGCAATCGATCATAGTCGCGTCGGCGCTGGCGCGCGTATCCTTCAACAGCAGATGCCGGTCCAGCGTCCACCACAGGCCATCCAGAATATCCAGAAAGCCCCTGGGCGCATAGCCCCGGATGTTGATACCGCGGGCAAACGCCGAATAAATATGCTCGTGCGCGTTAATCATCCCCGGCATAATCACGCCGCCGTGCGCATCCACAAATTCCGCGCCGGGATAACTGCCCCTCAACAGCGCCGTATCGCCAACTTCCACGATGGTATCGCCGTCCATGGCGACGCATCCGTCCGACAGAAAGGGGTTCTGCTCATCGCGCGTAATCACGCGGCCGTTGCCCAGCAGCAGCATAACGGGTCACTCCTTCATCATCTGGTATTTCAGGGCTTCCAGCGCCAGCAGGGTTTCCGGGGTGTCCGCGTCGGTCAGTTCTTCGGAAAAAGCTGCCTGCACGGTGCGCACAAGCTCCGGGTGTCGGTGGATTACCGTTACGCCCGCTTCTCCCTCCGCGAGAGAGGAAAGCTCGCCGTACAGCGACGCGGGAAACAGCGCGGGGTTTCCCTCCCGCTTTCCGAACGCCGCGCGCACAATATGCTCCGGCTCCGCCTGAAAAGCCCGAACCACCTTTTGAACCGTTTCACGGGTTAGCAGCGGCTGGTCGCCCACACAAAACAGGCAGCCGTCCGTGCCGCCCAGCGCCATCAACCCAAGGCGAATGGTGTCGCGCACTTCCGGCTCCTTATGCAAAAGGCAGCGATATCCGCGTTCGTGCGCCAGATCGCGCACCGCGGGGCTGCGCGTGACCACGATGGATTGCAGCCCCTCCGGCAACGTGTCCAGCAGCCACCCCAGCAGCGGGCTGCCGCAGAAACCGGTAAGCAGTTTATTGCTTCCAAACCGTACGCTTTCGCCGGATGCCAGAATCACACAGCCGATGGTCATACGCGCCTCGCTTTCCCGGGTCGCCCCGCTGTTCAGTTCTCTTGTTTGATATCGATCAATAGATCAATGTGCCCGTTTTACCCTGTACGCCGTCGCGCGCCTTATGCAGCTCCGTAATCAGCGCCGTACGGCCTTCCTTGCCGCGCACAAATTCCACGGCGGCCTGCACCTTTGGCTTCATGGAGCCTTCGGCAAACTCGCCGTCCGCGATGTAGCGCTCAGCTTCCCGGCATGGCAGGTCGGTCAGCCATTGCTGGTCGGGCTTGCCGAAGCGGATCGCCACTTTTTCCACCGCCGTCAGGATGATCAGCGTATCGGCATTCAGCGTTTCCGCCATCAGCGCGCTGGCAAGATCCTTGTCGATCACCGCGCCGATGCCGCTTAAATGGTGGCCGTGCGCCACCACGGGGATGCCGCCGCCGCCCGCCGCAACCACAATCTGCCCGGCGTTCAGCAGCGCGCGCACCGTCTCAATCTCCACGATCTCCACAGGTCTGGGGGAGGCGACCACGCGGCGATAGCCGCGTCCCGCGTCCTCAATGATGGTCCAGTCCTTCTCCTTGAGCTTTTCTTCCATTTCCTCACGGGTCATAAAATGCCCGATCGGCTTTGTAGGCTTCAAAAAGGCAGGGTCGTCCGGGTCCACGCGCACCTGCGTAAGCACGGTGGAAACCGCCTTGTGGATACCGCGGTCAATCAGCTCCTCGCGCAGGGCGTTTTGCAGGTCGTAACCGATGTAGCCCTGGCTCATCGCCACGCACACGGAAAGCGGCGCGGGCGGCTCCTGATGCTTGTTGGCATACTCCGCCATCGCGGTTTGCAGCATGCCCACCTGCGGCCCGTTGCCGTGGGAAAGGATGATCTCGTGCCCGTCCTCCACCAGATCGGCGATCGCTTTCGCGGTCAGCTTCACCGCCGCCATCTGCTCGGGCAGGGTCCTCCCAAGGGCGTTGCCGCCCAGCGCGATTACCAGACGTTTACCTGTCCGTTGCATATGCTCACCTCAGAAGGCTTTCTTATTCATACAGGCGGCGTTTCTGCGCGCCCATGGCGGCAAGGGTTTCAACGGGGTTCTTCACCTTGGCCAGGAAAATCATCGAAGCGATGATATAAGGTTTGAAGGACGCCTGCCGGTAGAGCGGATCGCGGTAGCGGTCGAACACCGTAGCGGCAACTTCGCCTTCCTTGCAGCTTACGCCGCTGATATCCGCGGGCAGGCAATGCAGGTACAGCCCCTCGCCGCCTTTGGTGAGCTTCATGCGCTCCTCGGTGCATTCCCAATCCTTGTGTTTGGCGTTTTCAGCCAGCAGTTCTTTTTCCAGCGCCTTGATGCCGTCGGTGTCGCCACGGCCGTACAGCGCGGTGCGGCGTTCCATGGCCGAGAAGCTCGCCCAGCTCTTGGGATACACGATATCCGCATCCTTGAAAGCCTCGTCCATGCTTGCGACGCGCTTGTAGCTGCCGCCACCGATTTGGGCGTTGCGGGCAGCCACAGCCTCCACCTCCGGCATCACTTCGTAGCCTTCGGGATGCGCCAGCACCACGTCCATACCGAAGCGGGTCATCAGCCCGATCACGCCCTGCGGCACGGAGAGGGGCTTGCCGTAGCTGGGCG
>JAQUXV010000105.1:3580-8193 GCA_028692205.1 Eubacteriales bacterium | reverse complement strand
ACGTCTTAACAGCGCAAGCCCTGTAACGGGCCTCAACTTCGAGCTGGACGCCATCGGCGCCTGCTTCATCGGCGGCGCGTCCGCTTACGGCGGCATCGGCACGGTCGGCGGCACGCTGATCGGCGCATTGATCATGGGCATGCTCAACAATGGTATGTCTATCCTCGGCATCAGCTCCAACACGCAGCAGGTCGTGAAAGGCCTCGTACTGTTGGCCGCCGTCGCGCTGGACGTGATCAGCAAGATGAACCTCTCCATCTTTACCCATCACAAGAAAGCGGTTGTCACCGAAGCTCAGAAGGGCTAAGGCGAAACCGGGAACTTCGCTACCCAAACAACTTCCAGTTTGTTCAGCCTCCGGGGCGCGGGATAACGCCCATCAGGCTAATCAAACAGGTAGGAGCCGCCGCCGGCAAAACCGGCGGCGGCTCTTTTTTTGAGCGTAAAGGGTACCCGGCGAACAGCCATGCCATACCGTGTTATACTACTTCCTGTCGCAGCTTTTTCGGCCAGCCAAAAAGCGCCCCTCCGCCGACGGCGAAGGGGCGCTTTTAACTTGCCTATAATTACTTAATCATGCCCAGCAGTTGGTTGCTGCGCTTCAGGAATGCGGTAATCTCTTCCTTTTCCAGCGGACGGGTGCTCATGCGCGCCAAATCATAGAGTTGCGCGGCAATCAGCTTACGCTTCTCCTCGTCCTCGGCTGTCATCAGCGTTTGCACAATATTGTTCGCGCGGTTCAGCACCAGCGTGTGCTGCTCGGGCATTTTGAAGTCCTGCCCGTAGATTTTACCCATGTCGCTGAAGCGGCGGCCCTGCTCATCCTGCACGAGGAGAGCGGGAGTATCCTGATAGGTCAGCGTTTGCAGTTTCACTTCAAGGCTCTCGTTGCCGGTCGCGGCTTTCAGCAGCTCTTTCAGCTTTGTCTGCTCGTCTTCCTGCGCCTTTTTCGCTTCCTCGTCCGCGGTTTCCTCATCCTTGGTAAAGGTGGCGGCATCCGCGTCCACGCGTGTAAAATGGAGATCCTCCACGCCCGCCGAATACTCGATGAAGCTTACGAAGTTCAGGTCGATCAGCGAGTCCATCACCACGACGTCGATCTCCTTTTGCTCGTACATGGCGATGGAAGCCGCCTGCCGCATGGGATCGCTGGTGTAAACGACTTTCTTACCGATTTTGCCCTCGTTTTTCGCCAGATACTCGCTAAGGGTCATGTGCTCGCCTTTAGTGGTCTTATACAGAATCGTGTCCTTCACCTGATCGAAGAACTTCGCGTCGCGCACACACCCATATTTTACGAAGGGATGGATATCGTCCCAATACTTCTCGTACTGTTCGCGCTCATTGGTAAACAGGTTCTTCAGCCGGTCGGCCACCTTGCGGGTAATGTAAGCAGACAGCTTACGCACGTAACCGTCGTTCTGCAGGAAGCTGCGGCTTACATTCAGCGGCAGATCGGGACAATCGATCACGCCTTTGAGCAGCATCAGGAAATCCGGGATGACCTCCTTGATGTTTTCGGCTACGAATACTTGGCCGCTGAACAGCTTGATCTCGCCCTCGCGGGTGCCGAAATCATTGGTGAGCTTGGGGAAATACAGGATGCCCTTGAGGTTGAAGGGATAATCCACGTTCAGGTGTACATAGAACAGCGGTTCGTCATACACATGGAAAACGCGTTTATAAAACTCTCTATACTCCTCGTCGGTGCAATCCTTCGGCTGTTTCAGCCAAAGCGCGGGCAGATCGTTAATATGGATCCGCTCGGGTACGGCGGGCGTTTCCGCTTCCTGCGCCGTGCCTTCGTCCGCATCTTTCTTCGCCTCGGCGGGCTTGATTACTTCGTAATACACCGGCTGCGCCATGAAGCCGCAGTAGCGGTTGAGCGTTTCGCGAACCTTGTACTCCTCCAGAAATTCCTTGGAATCCTCAGCGATTTTCAGCGTAATAGTGGTGCCGCGAGTGCTGCGGGTGCCTTCGCTGATTTTATATTTCATGCCGTCGGTGCTTTCCCAGCACACGGGGGCGGCGCCTTCGCTGTCGCTCAGCGTTTGGATGGTCACCTTCTCGGCCACCATGAACGCAGAGTAGAAGCCTAGGCCAAAATGCCCGATAATGCCGCTCTTGTTATCGCCCTCGTAGTTCTTCAGAAATTCTTCAGCGCCGGAAAACGCCACCTGATTGATATACTTTTTAACCTCGTCGTCGGTCATGCCGATGCCGTTGTCGTCAAAGCTCAGCTCGCCGGTTTCCGTGTTCAGGGTAACCAGCACGCGATACTCGTCTTTCACGTCCGGGTTGGATATTTTTTGTTTAACGATCGCGTCGCAGCCGTTGGATACCATCTCGCGGATGAAAATATCCTTATCGGAATACAACCAGCGTTTGATAATCGGCATAATGTTTTGTGCGTGAATGGAAATGCTTCCTTTGGATGTTGACATTCGAATGCCTCCTTGAATCTATCGAAAGTGGCGCCCCACTTCTTATGACAGGCGCAGCCCCTGCAGGGTTCGCACGTCCCGCCCGGCGCAATGCCGGAATGCGGTGAAACGAAGGGTAACAGCCGATCCCGATAAACGGGATCGGCGACGTGTTTGACCTTCGTTCCATATTGTAGCAGATTGATTTTTGATTTGCAATAGAAAATTAGCACTCACCTGAAATGAGTGCTAACAATTTTGCTTTCGATCGTTCAGTACCTATTGAGCGTGTTGAGAATTGCGTTTTCCATTGCTCGATCCTCTTCCCCATCGCAGGAAAAGGTGAGTACATATACCGCTAAAGGCACGTCGGCTTCCGGATCGGCCACCAGCACTTCCATAAAGGAAGGGTCTTCAGCGTTGGTCAGCCGCCATACGGGAAACTCGTTGATCGTATCCTCCTTGGCGACAAGTTTCTTCCGTCCGGCGTAGAAAGCCGCGTAATCCGCCAGGCTCATGTCGCGGCTGTCCTGCACATACAGAGTGAACTCGAAGGTATCCGTGTAACAGTCATACCGGAAGCCAAGGTCGTAAGCCTCTTCATCCGCATCCAGCCGTTCCATGTCGCCGGGCACGCTGATCGCCAGCCCGGCCGCCGCCAGATGGATTTCCAGCGCATCCGGGAACGGCTCCTCCGCCGTTGCGCCACACAGACACAAGCCCAGGCAACAAGCCAATACCAGCGCGAAACAGCATTTCGCTTTCCGCATTTTGCTCGCTTCCTTTCAAGCAGTCAGTTGTTCAGTTGTTCTTCAATCCACGAAACCAGATCATCCCATACGGTTTCCCGGTCTGTTTCGTTCAAGATCTCGTGCCGGTCGTTTTCGTACAGCTTCATGCTTACATCTTTTACGCCCGCGTCCAGCAATTCCCGCATTGTAGTTTTCACACCCTCGCCCTGTTTTCCGACCGGGTCGTCCTTGCCGGAAATCAGGCGCACGGGCACGTTCTTGTCCATCTGCGGCAGGTTCTCCGGGTACAGGCGTTTCAGTCCCCGGAACATATCGCGGTAGCCCCCGGCAGTAAACGGAAATCCGCAGTACGGATCCGCCAGATAGCGATCCACGATTGCCGAATCCTTCGTAAGCCAGTCGTGCGTTGTGCGCTGCGGCGACCATGCTTTGTTGTAACCCGCAAAGCTCATATCGTTCAGCAGGCGGCTCGGTTTCTTTTCGCCGCCAAACAGGCATTGCATCTGTGCGATAAACAGCGCCGTGTTCAAAATCGGCGGGTCAAAATGCCCCGTGCCGGATAGGATGACCCCCGCCAGCCCTTCTTCATACTCCTGACAATAGGTGCGAACAATAAAGCTGCCCATGCTGTGTCCCAGCATAAAATACGGCAATTCCGGATACGCCTGCTGGGTTTCTTTGCGAAGTTTGTTCTCATCTTCCACCAGCACATCCCATCCGTCGCGCGGTGAAAACCAGCCCAGCGTTTCCGCGTTCTCTCCATGGCCGAGGGAGGTGTGCCCCACCACTAGAAGCCCGGCTTCGTTCAGGCGCTTTGCCGTCGCGTCGTACCGTGCGATATGCTCCGCCATACCATGCACAATCTGCACAATACCCCGCGGTTCGCCTTCCGGTTGGCGGATTTGCTTTTCCAGTTTCTCCCCGGTAACGGATGTGAATTCGGAAACGATGGCTTCGCTCATAGTAACAGCTCCCTTCAACTTTCAGAGTAAACGGATATCCTTTACTGTGGCAAAGAACGGTGAACCTTTTTGCCCCTTCCCTTGTATGCCGTTCTCCAACATTCCCAGCCTGTCCAGCACCATCATGGAAAACGTAACGTTGCAACTATGCCCATTATGTTTCCGGTCAAAACATTTCGGGCTTGATTGACGCAGCTCGGCGCCCGTGACAGCTTTACCGGAGTACTGCTCGGTCATGTTCCAAAGATCATCGAATGTGATGGTCAGCTTTGATTGTCCCCGTTCGTATACAATTTTCTCATGATCCATTTTCCGAATGGTCGATGTTCCTCTGCCCGGATTTTTCATCACGTCTCCAATATGAATATTCGTTTGAACCTTCTGAATGAATTGTTCTTTCGTGGTCATCCAATTGCCCTTCTTTTCATCTTTAATTTTTATTATGAAAACACATTCTGATTTCGTCTATCGTACCA
>JAQUXV010000105.1:0-3480 GCA_028692205.1 Eubacteriales bacterium | reverse complement strand
ACGTCTCCAATATGAATATTCGTTTGAACCTTCTGAATGAATTGTTCTTTCGTGGTCATCCAATTGCCCTTCTTTTCATCTTTAATTTTTATTATGAAAACACATTCTGATTTCGTCTATCGTACCACATTTTTCCCTTTTCGAAAAGCCATCAATTGCAACAAAGGCCGCTTCCCAAAGGGAAGCGGCCTTTGTATAAGTAACTCGTTTGTTTACCGTGTGGTTTCCACCACGATCTCACCCGCGATAATTTTGTCCGAAAGCGTTTGCACTTCCGCCTTCAGCTCGTCGGATACCTGCTGGGTCATGGTATCATCGCCATACCCGATACCCACGAAACCGGTGGTCATGTCCGCATCCCAGATGGTGCCGCCGTCAAACGTACCGTCCACGATATACCGGGCAACCACGTCGTAAACGCTGCCGCCGATATCCTTTTTCATGGAGCAGATAATGTGGTCGGGATCGATATATTTCTGGTCGCTGTCTACGCCGATGGCATATTTATCCTGCTCCTTGGCGGCTTCAAACACGCCCAGGCCCGTTTTACCGGCAACGGCGAACACCACGTCCGCGCCGTTGTTGTACAGGGCGGTGGCCAGTTCCTTGCCAACATCGGGCGAATCATAGTCGCCTGCGTAAACGGGATCAAGAACCGCGCCGTCGGGATTAGCGTACAGCGCACCCTGCTTGTAGCCCACAAAGAAGTTGTTGATGGTGTCGCTGTCCTCGCCGCCCACAAAGCCGATGGACTGGGAGGCGGAAGTTTTCATGGCGATATAGCCCGCCAGGAAGGAACCTTCGTTTTCCGCGTATACGATGGAGAGCAGGTTGTCGCCCAAGCCGTCCAGCCCGTTATCCACAAAGATGAACAGCGTCTCCGGCATTTCGGGTACTACAGCGGTCAGCGCATCCCAGAACTGCCAGCCCACGGCGACCACAACGTCGTTGGCCTCAGCCGCGTCCACCAGCGCGCTCTGGTATTTGCTTGCGTCGCTTTTGCACTCCACAATGCTGCCGACAACGCCGTAATCGGCTTCCAGATCCTTCAAGCCTTGATCCGCGCTATCGTTGAAGCCCAGATCGCCAAGCGCTTCGGAGATGCAAACAGCCACTTTCAAAGCAGGCGCATTATCCGTGCCCTCAGCTGTCGCAACGGTCGTAAGGGATGCCACCATTAAAAAACAAAGCAATACCGCCAAAAACTTTTTCACCGGGAAACCACCCTTTCTGATCGTCCTCATGTGCGGACGGCCGTAAACGGCCGAGTTGAATCGAAAATATTATACAACACGCCCCCTTCGAATGCAACGCGAACAGCGTGTTCCGACCGGCGAGGCCTTCCGCCCATGCGCGGCCGAACTTTTCTGCCGAAACCCCGCCGTTTTGGTTGACAGATCGGCAATGGAACGCTATGATAACTACAGGAGAAGTATCACTTTTCCTTAATTCCATGCGACAAGGAGGAGCGCACGTGGACGCGGACCCATACAGTCGAAGCATCTGCCGGAACTACCGCATCGTACAATTGCATACGCTCCGAGGGGCCGCGCGGAAAGGGCGTGCGCGGTAGCATCGTTCGCGCTGTAAACAGCAAACCGGAAAGCCTGCTCGGAAGCAACGCTGTGCCTGTGCACAGCGAACAGAAGGGCAGGTTTTTGTGATGAAAAAAATATTCCTCACGGTGGAGGATCATCTGACCCAGATCAACACCTTTGAAAAAGGTTGCTGGATCCACCTGCAAAACCCCACCCGTGAAGAGATTGAGGGGCTCAACGCGCGTTTTTCGCTGGACCCCACATACCTCCTTGCGGCGCTGGACGAGGAGGAAAGCGCGCGTATTGAACGCGAAGACGATCAAATGCTGATCATCGTCGACGTTCCATACGTGGAGGCGGAAGAAAACGGATACAGCTATTCCACCATCCCAATGGGCATCATCGTGGTGGACGACGTGATCATCACCGTAGCGACGCGCGAAAGCGCCATCATCGACGATTTTACCGAAGAACGCATTCGCGGATTCTGGACATTCAAGCGCACGCGGTTTATCCTGCAATTGCTGAACCGAAACGCGAGCCGCTATCTTTCCTACCTGAAACAAATCGATAAGGCAAGCAACTTCGTGCATAAGCGCCTGCAGGCCAACCTGCGCAACCGCGAGCTGATCCAGATGATGCAGATGGAAAAATCGCTGGTATATTTCTCCACATCCCTGAAAGGCAACGAGATGGTTTTGGAGAAAATGATGCGGCTGGATATGCTTCGCAAATATCCCGAGGACGCAGACCTGCTGGAAGACGTTATCATCGAAAACAAACAGGCCATCGAGATGTGCGCCATCTACCGCGATATTATGAACGGCATGACGGACGCGTACGCCTCCCTGATTTCGAACAACTTGAACATGGTCATGAAAATCCTGACCAGCTTAACGGTGATTATGGCCATCCCAACGCTGATTGCTTCCTATTGGGGCATGAACACCGGCGTGCCTTTTCAGGGAACGCCATGGGGGTTCTGGGCCGTAGTCGGCATCAGCCTGGTAATGGCGTTTGCCTCCTTCTTCCTGCTTTGGAAGAAAAAAATGTTCTGACCAAATTATTTTATGAAACTGTATCAACCGAAAGGAGAACGCCTTATGCATACCGTGCTTGTCACGGGCGGAAGCCGTGGCATTGGAGCGGCCTGCGTGCGAGCTTTCGCACAGGCCGGCTGGCGTGTGGCGTTCCTCTATCGTTCCTCCGAAGCGGAAGCCAAGGCGCTCGTTACGGCAACGGGCGCCCTTGCGCTGCGCGCCGACGTGAGCGTGAGCGCCGATGTGGACGCCGCCGTCGAGCGTGCGCTGGCTGATTTCCATCATATCGACGCGCTGATCAACAACGCCGGCGTATCGCTGACCCGGCAGCTCCAGCTCACCACCGACGATGAATGGCGGCGCATTCTGGATGTGAACCTTTCCGGCGCGTTTTATACGACCCGTGCCGTGTTGCCCGCGATGATCTCGCGCAAAGAAGGCCGCATTGTGAATATCTCCAGCATCTGGGGGCTGGTGGGCGGCAGTATGGAAGTCGCGTATTCCGCCGCGAAAGCGGGCCTGCTCGGCTTTACCAAGGCGCTGGCGCAGGAGGTGGGCCCAAGCGGCGTTACCGTAAACGCGCTCGCACCCGGCGCCACCCATACCGATATGCTGTCCGAATATGATTCCGATACCTTATGCGCCATCGAACGGGAAACCCCGCTCGGCCGCCTTTGTGAACCGATCGAGATCGCCCGCACCGCTTTATGGCTTTGCGGCGACGACGCCGCCATGATTACCGGTCAGGTGATCAGCCCCAACGGCGGAAGGGTAATTGTTTAAGAATGCCGCACCATCGGTGCGGGCAGGGGGCTTTCCGCTCGCCCCTGCCGCCTTCGGGCCCTGTTGGGCTCTTTTTTTGTGCCGTTCGGCACACAGGCGACGGGGGTTTCGCACCTGCG
>JAQUXV010000104.1 GCA_028692205.1 Eubacteriales bacterium | reverse complement strand
TGGAAGCTGTCCATGATATCCGGGGTGGAACGGTAGCTGTTGGCGCCCGCGGAACGCATCCAGGTTTCCGGCGCTTCCATGCCCCAGTTGCACGCCGCGAATAAAATATCCCGTCCGCAGGCCCGAAGCGCCATTGCCATCGTCTGGTACCGCTGGCGGCAATCGGCGCTCTTGGGGAAGTTGCAAAAATCGTATTTCAGGTAATCCACCTGCCACTCGGCAAACTGCCGCGCGTCGCTGAACTCGTGATCGAACGAGCCGGGATAGCGCGCGCACGTACGCGTGCCCGCACAGGAGTAGATGCCCAGCTTGAGGCCCTTGCCGTGCACATAGTCCGCCAGGGCGCGAATACCGCTGGGGAACTTTTCCGGGTCGGCCACGAACAGGCCGTTTTCATCCCGGTCCATCAGCATCCAGCCGTCGTCGATCACCACATATTCGTATCCGGCATCCT
Organism: Eubacteriales bacterium; assembly: GCA_028692205.1. Next base: position 7,754 of record JAQUXV010000104.1, on the reverse strand, counting down.
GGTAACCCAGCGTCACCATCGCGTCCGCCGTTTCGCGGATCAGGGCTTCGGTCGGCTGGGGGCCGAAAGTATTCCAGGAGTTCCATCCCATGGGCGGTGTTTTCACGTACATGTGCATTCTCCCTTTCAGTGTTCCCCTCCGGCCCTGTCGCCGGCGGGGCGTATTGAGGTTTCCATTGGTATTTGGCGCGGTGCGCGGCAATTGCCGGGGCTCCGCGAAGATGGCTGTGCAAGGTTCAGTCGTGATTTAGAATAATCGGGTTTGTCCACGCGCTCTTTCCGTTCTCATCCACAATCTGGCAGCGCACGTATGTTTCGCCCTCCTGCGCGTCAAGGTCGTACACGCTTTCCGTCAGGTTACGGCCCGTTCTGCAGCGGCCCGTAACCCAGCTCAGGTTGCTGTAAAAAATAATAGAGGATGCGGGCGAGCATTCCAGCCGGATCTGGTTTTCCTCCACCGACAGCCGTTTAATTTCCGGTCCCTGTGAGGCATAAAACCGGCCCTGGTCGATCGCGCCCAGTAAATCGGCCTGCGAAAGTGTGGGGGCCTGCGCCATGATGTAGCTGTTGCAGTGCTCGCCCTCGTAGAAATGCGCGTCGTCCACGGCAACCAGCGGCAGCACGCACCCGTGCGCGGCGGCGCAGTCCAGCGTTATGGAGGCGTCCGCGCGCAGGCAGTTGCGCGGCGCGGTGGACATGGCATTGTAGATTTCGGCGGCGCTGATACCCCGCAGGCCGGATACGGTAGCGGGCGTAAGCAGCGACCATGCCGGGTGCGCGAGGATTGCGCGCCCGCCGGAACGGCGGATAGTATCAATTGCCGCCTGCGGGCCGTAAAGCGGCTCCAGCCTGGTTTCCGCTTCCTTGGGAAGGCCGATGCCAACGATGTGCATTTCCTCGGCGGGCAGCTCGAACGCCAGCTCGATGCCGGAGAGGATGAGCATCCCGTCCTCCATATGCGTATCCTGCCCCACGACGTCATGGTCGGTGAGCGCGATAAAATCGTAGCCGTTGGCCCGGTACAGGGCTGTCGCCGCTTCAGGCGTCAGCGCGCCGTCGCTCCGCGTGGTGTGCATGTGCAGGTTCCCCTTAAAAAACGGCATCTGCCCGTTAAAGACTTCCATTCTTCTCTCCTTCCCGGATCGGGCTGAACAGCGAGCAGCCCATCGCGCGATACTCCTGAATTTTCAGCTCAATTACGGCTTTCGGCACGCCCAAACGCCGCGCGAGGCACCCGACGCAGTAAAACCGCGTTATGCCCCTGCCCAGCAGGCGTTTGGAAATGCCGACCTCGTCACGCCGCAGCGGTGCGGCGCATTCCTCGCAGCGGTCTACCGGAAGCGCGCCTGTGCATACGGGGCGTTGCACAACTTTCCACCTCCGGCCGCGAATATTTCGCTTGTCATTATACGCAGTACGCCGGGCAAAAACAATTTTCGTTTTCCTACACGCCGTCGAGCTTTTTCGGTTCCCGGTTCAAAATCGGCATTTGCCGATTTATCCAACCCCGAAGTCGGAAAGCGACGCTTGCATTCTCCTGTCGGCATTCTATACTGGGTAGAGATCAAATCGGGATCGTTACCCGGATACGAAAGGACGGTTTGCTTTGAAAGAGCTGCGCGGCGCGATCGGCGTTACGGTAACCCCATTCGGGAAGGATTGGCAGGTGGACCTGGATACGGTTCGCAGGCAGGCGGAACGCCTGTCGGAAACCAAAATCACCGGTGTTTTCCCCTGCGCCTCCACCGGCGAATTCCCGCACCTTTCCCCCATGGAGCAGCGGGCTGTTTATCAGGCGACGCGGGAAGGCATTGCCAACCGTAAAACGCTAATCGCGGGAGCCTGTGCGCCCAACCTGCGCCGGTCGATTGAGTGCGCGGAGATGGCGCGCGATTTGGGCTATGATGCCTGCGTTGCCTGCCCGCCCTATTATTATCCCCTCATGCAGGAGGAAATTTACACGTTTTATCGCGAGCTTGCCAAAGCGTCCGCCCTGCCGATTATCATGTACCACGTTCCGTTTTTCACCAGCGGCATCGACGCGGATACCGTTCGCAAGCTGATGCGGATTCCCGAAATTATCGGCATCAAGGATTCTTCCGCCAATTTGAAGCGCATTGCGCACCTGTGCCGCCTCCATGACGAGCGTCCGGATTTTCTGGTCTATACCGGCACGGACGATTGCCTTTTCCCCGCGCTGGCGGCGGGTGTGGACGGCAACATGACGGCGTTCGCTGCGGGCGCGCCGGAGCTGGTTACGGATGTGTACGAGGCGTTCGCGGCGGGCGACCTTGCGGGCGCCGCCAAACGCCAACGCAGGATGATGCCCCTGCTGGCGGCGGCGGATGCGCTGCCCTTCCCGCTGGGGTACAAACTGGTGGCGCAGGCCTACCATGCCCTGCCGATGACGCAGCGCTACCATCAGCTTTCGCCGGAAACCGCCGTCGATGCTGCGGCCCTGAAGATCGAAGCGCTGCTTGCCGAAACCGGCGTGAAAGCCTGACGAGCTTTCCCTTTCGGCATTCGTCCCTTCCGGCGTCAAACCGCCACAGGGGTATATCTTCCGCCGGCAGGGGTGGATACGGCAAGGAGAAATTTGATGATCGACGCGGACCGCTGGATTGCGGAGCTAACCACAAAACTGATCGAGCTTTTTGCGGACAGGCTGCTTTTTGTAGGGCTGCAGGGCAGTTATCAGCGCGGAGAGGCGCACTCGGAAAGCGATATCGACGTCGTAGTCCTGTTGAATACACTGTCCCCGGATGATTTGGCCGCTTACCGCACGATCGTACTGGCCATGCCGGAGTCCGAAAAAGCCTGCGGCTTCATCTGCGGCCGGGAAGAACTGTCCAACTGGCCGAAGCACGAGCTTTTCCAGTTCGAAAAGGATACGCGTCCCTGCTACGGGCTTCTCGGCAGTCTTCTGCCCCCCGTTGAATACCGGGATGTGGCGGAAAGCGTTAAAATCAGCGTTTCAGGGCTTTTCCACGCCTGCTGCCACACTATGGTGTATGATCCGCTGAACACGGAGATCCTGAAGGGCCTTTACAAAGCCTCGTTTTTCCTGTTGCAGACGGTTCATTGCCTGCGCACGGGCGAGTATGTTCACACCGCGAAGGGCTTGCTGCCCCGGCTGGAAGGCGATGAGGCGGCCATTTTGTCCCTGCGCATGCATTGGGACGAACGCAGCAAGCAAATCGAAGCCGACCCCTCGCCCTATTTCAATTTGTTGTTCCGATGGACCAAGGACATTCTGGACACACGTTTCCCGGAATGCGGCGTGCTGCCGAAATAATACGGCATCTTCTTCTGTTTTCAGGGATGCACATTCTGATACGACCAAAACACCCTGCCTCAGCAGGGTGTTTTGGTCGTTGGCAATTCTCTTACAGGCTCTTTCGCTCCGTCTGCCCAGTTGACAAACTTCATACAGGCTCGCAGGTTCCGTCCGCCTAAAGGATTCCGGTCTGCGAATCGCGGCCACATACGGGCCGTACCCAGACGGACGTACCCGACGGTTGCAGGGCCGACAGTAAACAGGCAAGTTTTTTTCAGCCGACAAAAAGCGCCCTGCAAACCAACAGTTCGCAGGGCGCTTGCGGTCAACCGCTTATCTCATTGTAGGCCGCCGCCAGTTTCTCTACATTCCCTTCCATTATGGCGGGCAGGCAGCGACGAACCTTCTCGCGCGGCCAATCCCACCAGCGGATTTGCTGTAACTTTGCGATGGTTTCCCCGTCGAAGCGTTTCCGGATTTCTTTGGCCGGAACGCCGCCAACGATCGTATACGGCGGGACATCTTTGGTTACCACAGCCCGCGCGCCGATAATCGCACCGTCGCCAATGTGTACGCCACACAGGATGACGGCCTCATACCCGATCCAAACATCGTTGCCAATCACAATATCGCCCTTATGATCCCATGCGCTTGCAACCTGCTTTTTATCCAGCCCCCATTCTTCAAAGAAGATTGGAAAGGTGTAGGTGGAAAGCGATTTCAGTGTGTGGTTGGCGCTGGTAAAGAGAAACTTCGCGCCGCAGGCGATGGAGCAGTACCGGCCGATCATCAGCCGATCCCCGTTGATGGGGTAATGGTACAGCACATTGTTCTTTTCGAACTCCCCCGGATCGAAAACAAAGTCGTTGTAGATGGTGTAGTCGCCGATGGTAATGTTGGGGTTTGCAACCACGTTTTTCAGGTATACGGTTGTGAAATCATTGGTTCTCGGATATATTTTTTCAGCTGGAACAGCCATGAATAACCTCCTGCATAAGCGCCGCATCATCGCCTTTTGCGGCCCCGTTGAGGTGGTGCGTAAAAGGCCCCGTGCAGCGCATGTTTCAAACAGATGTTACTTTACAACCATTCCAGCAACGACAATGCAGTTCTTCACCCTACCACCCGTTTCTTTTCCCGGGCGGCGGCGCCCGGTATTTTGCCCTTCCATTATAGCACGGCAAAGCGAATGCACAACGGTACAACTTGCGGCGGGACAGGCGCGGGCGCGGATGCTCCCCGCTCAGGCAAACGCGCAGGCCGTATACTCTGCTTGCGTGTTTTGCTATCAATAAAGCCACGTTTTTGCAAAAACGCCCGGCTTACCGCTGGTACTTGCCTGTGATGTCGCCCTGTTGGAGAACATGTCCGTCCATCGCCTTCAGCAAATCCGGTTTGCGGGCGTTGCTGCCCAGTTGCAGAAAACAGTCGAGCACATAAAACCGGAAAAGGTAGCGATGCATTTTCCTGACGAATACCGGCTGTTTGGGCCCCCTGTACCGGCTGCGGCCATACGCAATCCCCTGCTTGGCGTCGCTAAGCGCAGGCACCGTCGGCCCGTAGGGAATGTTCTCCGGGATGATTTCGGATTTGGGAATATTCCAGATCAGCCAGTGGTTCAGCGAGGAGATGAAGGGTATGTCCAGATCGTCCATCGTAATCGCGATCGACACGGCTTCCGGCGAAAGGCCGGAAAGCTGGAAAGCCGGTGAAATATCCTCTCCGAACCCGGTGTGCTTTTTCGGTATATACCCTCCGTTTTCGAAGGATCGGCTGGTTACACGTACCTCTTGCGGACGTTTCATTGCGTTTCGTTCCTTTCCGGTCAAATGCACCGTTTCCCTCAGTGGGCGTTTAATGATGCTGATCGATAAACCGCTCAATCTCCCGGTTGACGGCTCCAGCGTTATCCGCGTTGGAATTGTGCGCAGCGTTTTGAATAAGGCAAAGCGGATAATGCTCGCTTTCGTGCCACTTTTTACAATACTGTTTCACCTTGCCCGTTTTATCGTGTTCGCCGACCAAAAGCAGTGCCGGGCATGCAATCTCCATATCCCGGTTTTCTTTCACAAAGCACGCGTAGCCCATCCCCAGCAGCTCGCACAGTTCCTTTTTCGAATAGGGTTTCAGCGCGCCGAGCATGTTTTGCCGGGCGTATTCCGTAACCGAAACATTCTTCGCGATGCTTTCCACCAGCAACTGATGCGGATAGTAGCGGGTCATCCAGCCAACCCGCCTGAGCCACCACAGGTCGGACCGCGAGTAATACTTGCGGCCGAACGGGCAGGTGTCTATGCCGATAAACCCCTTCACCCCTTCAGGATATTTTTGCAGAAACGCCTGCGAGAAAAAGCCGCCCATCGACTGCCCCGCCAGAAACACCGTATCCAGCCCTTCCGCCGTCAGAATCGCTTTCATGTCATCCGCCCCGTTCGCGTAGGAGAAATCACGGTACGGTCTGGATTGTCCGTGGGCGGGCGCATCCCACACAATCACCGTATGGGAACGCCCAAAATGCTCAATTTGCCGGTCGAACAGGGTATGATCCGCCGATAGCCCATGCAGGAAAAAGATGCAGCCCGCCGCGGGGTTTTCGCTTTTCCCGATCCAGTAAAACACCTTGCCGCGCGGGCTTTCCACAAATTTCTCAATCATTTTATCCGTCACGTTTCCCATCCCACTTTCTATGGTTCGTCAGGCTATTGAAACCCGACCGCTTTTTTTGAGGTAAATCGCATAACCGACGCTGATCACAATCAGGGCGGCGCTCGCCAGCAAATCCTGCCCAAGGGTAGTCTCCACGGCAAATACGCTTAGCGCATTCAGCACGCCGTGCGTCAGGATGCACGGAAGCAGACTTTGCGTTTGAAGAAAGAGAATCGTAAACAGGTATCCGATTGTGAACGCATACCCCATTTGCAGAAGCGTTTGCGGCAGCGCGGCCCCATTGAGCAGATTCACAATATGCCCAAGGCCGAAGGTAAGGCTGGATACGACAATCGCAAGCCCGGCATTTTTGCGGTAAATCGCCTTGAACAAAAACCCTCTGAAAAGAATCTCTTCAATAAAACCTGCGCAAAACATGCTTACGATCGTCAGCGCCGTTTCCAAAACGGTAAACCGCATGGTAACGCCGTTCCACAGGTTGGCGCTCGCAAGCACGAGCAGCGGGAGAAAATACAGGTATTTCCCCGCGTTCACATTGGGAATGCCGCGCAAACCGTAATAATCGCTCAGCCGGTTCCGCCTGATCCACCCGAACAAAAAAGCTGATAGGAGCAGCGAAAGCGGCATGGTTACGCACCCCTGAACCCCCAACGCTTCCGACGCCGAATCCGTGAGGCTGAAAACAATCACATAAAGAACAATCCAGACCAAAGCAAAATGCAGTTGATTCCTTTTGAACAGCTTTTCCATCATTCTTCCCCTTCTTTCCGTGCCGAGCCTGTTGCGCGCACGAAGGTATCCCTTAACAGATTTCGTATATGCTCTTCATCGTAAGTCGCCCTGTTGTTGGCCAGCAGGCTCGCGATTCCATGAACGTTGAAGAAAATGCGCTCAAACACGTTCCTGGCCTGCTCCAGCGGAAGCTTCATGGCCTGCGCCATCATTTGCAAAACCGGCAGCAGTTCTTCCGCCCCGATGATTTCCGAAAGGTCCCTGCCCGCAAACTGATCCGACTGAAACAGAAACTTGAACAGTTCTTTGTACGTCACGGCAAATTCGATGTAGCGCATCCCGATTTCCAGCAACGGGTTTGGATATTTCCCCTGAACGTCCGTAATGAACGCGGTGTGAAAATCGTCCGCCTTTTGATAAACGGCTTTTTTCACCTCATCCATGCCCGAAAAATAATAAAGAATCGGCTGTGTGGAGCAGGAAAGCCGCTTGGCGATGCTGCGCGCGTTCACCATGCCGATGCCTTCCGCCTCGGTAAGTTCAAACGCGGCGTTCACGATCATATCTTTGGTGATTCTGGCTTTCGGCGGCAATTCCCTCACCCCTCCCGTTTATAACTATTGTAATACAACATATGTTATAATACAATCATGCCCGCGGTCTTGTCAATATGCTCTCCCCCGTCAGGTAACGGAGCCGCCAAAGTGCGCCGAAACAGGAGATATTTCGATGGGGAAAATCACCGTTACGAAAGAGATTAAGGCATACTGTGAGGCTGTTGCCCATCGCCCATCTTATGATGCCGGGAGAATAAGAGAAGAAGGGCCCTAAAACGGAAGTCGTCGCCCATAGAAAAAAGGCGCAGAAAAAGCAAATGCCGTCACCCGCAGAAGAAAGGCGCAGAAAAAAGCGAAGGCCGTCGCCCGCATCGGTAACGGGGCAACGGCATTCGTTATTATATCAAATTCGGAGAACAAATCATTTGTGATGGCAATCATGAGCTTACGAACCTCAAGCTCTGCCGAAATCCATCAACCTGATTTAAGTGATACCAGGCCTGCCGTACCGCGGTGCTTCC